>NZ_JBBWCB010000104.1:0-20312 GCF_039888995.1 Pseudomonas rossensis
CAGGGTCCGCGCTCAGCCTATTGAAGCCCCTTCTATGCATATTCCTAAAAGTTAGTTTATTAATTTTTTATACACGCTTAGGGTATATGCACCGGACCACCGGACATTCTTGTTTTCGTTCGTCGCAATCATCGCGGCGTTTCCATGAGATGTGAGGTAGGTATGGTCCGGAACACAATCACCCCAGTGCAGATCGCCAGGGCATTGCGTGCAGCCAAGGAGCGGCACTGATGTCCAGTCTGGCAGATGCAATCGTTCAGAGTGATCTGGACATCGCCCCCCCGTTTTTGCCCGCGCAGGTCTTGCGTAACGACGCACAAGCCATCAAGGCCGCCCATGAGCTGGCGCAAGTCGCCCGTCTGCAAGCAGCCAAACGCGACCAGCAGCGCAAGCTGCCGTGGTCGGAAATCGAACAGTTCACCCGCAGCGGCCTGGGCAGCATTGCCATCCCGCGCGAATACGGTGGCCCGCAGGTTTCGTTCGTCACCCTTGCCGAAGTCTTCGCGATCATTTCCGCGGCCGACCCGGCACTGGGACAGATCCCGCAGAACCAGTTCGGCATTCTCAACCTGGTGCTCGGCAGCGCCACTGAATCGCAAAAAAAGCAGCTGTTCAAAAGTGTGCTCGACGGCTGGCGAATCGGTAACGCGGGACCTGAGCGCGGCACCAAAAACACCCTCGAACTCAAGGCACGAATCATCGCCAGCGGCGACGGCTTCGTCCTCAACGGGCAGAAGTTCTATTCCACCGGCGCCCTGTTCGCCCACTGGGTCGCCGTCAAGGCGCTGAACGACGATGGCAAGCAGGTTCTGGCCTTCGTCCGCCGCGGCACTCCTGGCCTGCGCATCGTTGATGACTGGTCGGGGTTCGGCCAACGCACCACCGCCAGCGGCACCATTTTGCTCAACAACGTGCAGGTCGACGCCGAGCTGGTGGTGGATAACTGGAAGATCAATGACAGCCCGAACATTCAGGGTGCCGTGTCGCAGCTGATTCAAGCGGCCATTGACGCCGGCATCGCCCGGGGCGCTATCGACGACGCCATCGCGTTCGTGAAAACCCGTGCACGGCCGTGGATCGACGCCAAGGTCGAACGGGCCAGCGACGACCTCTATGTGATTGCCGACATCGGCAAACTGAAAATCGAACTGCACGCCGCCGAAGCGCTGCTGCGCAAGGCCGGGCAAGTGCTCGATCAGGTCAACGCCGCGCCGCTCACCGCCGAGTCCGCCGCCCGCGCTTCGATTGCCGTGGCCGAAGCCAAAGTCCTGACCACCGAGATCTCGCTGCTGGCCAGCGAAAAGCTTTTCGAACTGGCCGGCAGCCGCGCCACCCTCGCCGAATTCAACCTCGACCGCCATTGGCGCAACGCCCGCGTGCACACGCTGCACGACCCGGTGCGCTGGAAATATCACGCAGTCGGCACTTACCACTTGAACGGCACTCTGCCCGCCCGGCACTCCTGGATTTAACGACCAGAACACTTTTGACCAGATCTCTGGAGAAACACATGACTCTTTCTCACCACGTCGCGGTCATAACCAGCGATGAGCAAGCCCTGATCGTCGCCAGTGACCTGGCCGAAGATTTCAAACGCGACAGCGCCCTGCGCGACCGCGAACGCCGTTTGCCACACCCGGAACTGGAGGTGTTTTCCCGCTCGGGTCTTTGGGGCATCAGCGTGCCAAAAGAATATGGCGGCGCTGGCGTTTCCAACGTCACCCTGGCCAAGGTGATCGCGCTGATCGCCCAGGCTGATGGCTCGCTCGGCCAGATCCCGCAGAACCATTTCTACGCGCTCGAAGTGTTGCGGGTGAATGGCAGCGAAGAGCAGAAAAAACGCCTGTACGCAGATGTGCTGGCCGGCCAGCGCTTCGGCAATGCCCTCGCGGAACTGGGCACCAAAACCGCCCATGACCGCGTCACCAGCCTGACCCCTGATCTGCATGGAGAACGTGACGGCTATCGCATCAACGGCCGCAAGTTTTACGCCACGGGCGCTATTTATGCCCAGCGCATTCCGACGTCGGTCGTGGATGAAAACGGTGTTCAGCAACTCGCTTTCGTCCCTCGTAATGCCAAGGGTCTGACGGTAATCGACGACTGGAGCGGCTTCGGCCAGCGCACCACCGGCAGCGGTTCGGTGGTGTTTGAAGATGTTTACGTCGCCGCCGAAGACGTGATCCCGTTTCAAAGTGCGTTCGAGCGCCCGACCACCGTCGGCCCGCTGGCGCAGATTCTTCATGCCGCTATCGACACCGGTATCGCCCGCGCCGCTTATGAAGATGCGCTGCATTTCGTGCGCACCAAGACCCGGCCGTGGATCGATTCCGGCAACGACAAAGCCACCGAAGACCCGCTGACCATCAAGAGCTTCGGCCACTTGAGCATTCGTCTGCACGCCACCGAAGCCTTGCTGGAACGCTCTGGCGAATTCCTCGACAAGGCTCAGGCCGACACCAACGCCGGGACCGTCGCCGCCGCGTCGATTGCCGTCGCCGAAGCCCGCGCCATCAGCACCGAGATCTCACTTGCCGCCGGCAGCACATTGTTCGAACTGGCGGGCAGTCAAGCAACCCTGAGCGAACACGGTCTGGACCGTCATTGGCGCAACGCACGGGTGCACACGCTGCACGACCCGGTGCGCTGGAAGTATCACGCCGTCGGCAACTACTACCTCAACGATGAAAACCCGCCACTGCGGGGGACCATCTAAATGGCCAAGAAAAAGATTTTGCTCAACGCGTTCAACATGAACTGCATCGGGCACATCAACCAAGGTTTGTGGACGCATCCACGGGACAACTCCACTCAGTACAAGACGATTGAATACTGGACCGAACTGGCGCAATTACTGGAGCGTGGACTGTTCGATGGCCTGTTCATCGCTGACATCGTCGGGGTTTACGACGTCTACCAAAACTCGGTGGACGTACCGCTCAAAGAGTCAATCCAGCTGCCGGTCAATGACCCGCTGCTGCTGGTCTCGGCCATGACCGCAGTGACAAAAAACCTTGGCTTCGGCCTCACCGCCAACCTGACTTACGAACCGCCGTATCTGTTCGCCCGACGCATGTCCACGCTCGATCACCTGAGCCGTGGTCGGGTCGGCTGGAACATCGTCACCGGTTACCTCGACAGCGCCGCCAAAGCCATGGGCCTGAGCGAACAGGTCGAACACGACCGTCGTTACGACCAGGCCGATGAATACCTGCAAGTGCTCTACAAACTCTGGGAAGGCAGCTGGGAGAACGGCGCGGTGCTTAACGATCCGCAGCAGCGGATCTACGCGCAGCCCGAGAAAGTGCACAAGGTCGAGCACAAGGGCGAGTTCTATCAGGTCGAGGGTTATCACCTCTGCGAACCCTCGCCGCAGCGCACGCCGGTGCTGTTCCAGGCCGGCAGTTCGGATCGCGGTTTGCTGTTCGCCGGGCGACATGCCGAGTGCGTGTTCATCAGTGGCCAGAACAAACCGTCGACCAAAATTCAAGTGGACAAGGTGCGCGCCAGTGCCGTCGAGGCCGGGCGCAACCCCGAGGACATCAAGGTGTTCATGGGGCTGAACGTGATTGTCGGCGCCACCGAAGAGCTGGCTTGGGCCAAGCACGCCGAGTACTTGAGCTACGCCAGCGCCGAGGCCGGCGTGGCGCATTTCTCGGCCTCCACCGGGATCGATTTTTCCGAATACGCCATCGACGAACCGATCCAGTACGTGAAGAGTAACGCGATCCAGTCCGCCACCAGGAACCTGCAAAACAACGACTGGACTCGCCGCAAATTACTCGAGCAACACGCCCTCGGTGGTCGCTACATCACCGTGGTTGGGTCGCCTGAGCAGGTCGCCGATGAGCTGGAATCCTGGATCGCCGAAACCGGCCTGGATGGCTTCAACTTGACGCGGATTGTCACGCCGGAAAGCTATGTGGATTTCATCGATTTGGTGATCCCGGAGTTGCAACGGCGTGGGTCGTACAAGACCGCTTACGACCCTGGCAGCCTGCGGGAAAAACTGTTTCACGGCGCGGCGCATTTGCCTGAGCAACATACGGGTTCGGCTTACCGACGCTAAAAGCATCGCGGGCAAGCCAGCTCCCACAGGGATTGTGTGAACACCAAAAATCCACTGTGGGAGCGGGCTTGCCCGCGATGAGGCCCTCCCAAACACCCAAAATTTATGCACTGACTGGAATAACCATCATGACCAAAAAACTATTCAACCACCCAGTCAAAGCACTGGCCCTGGCCCTCGGCCTTTTCAGCTCCATCACCTTCGCCGCCGACGCGCCGCTGAAAGTCGGCACCACCGCCGCTTTCGCCATTCCCCTGGAAGCCGCCGTCGAAGAAGCCAAGAAACAAGGCCTGCAAGTCGACCTGGTGGAGTTCAGCGACTGGATCGCGCCCAACGTCAGCCTCGCTGCCGGGGACATCGACGTGAACTACTTCCAGCACGTCCCGTTCCTGGAAAACGCCAAGGCCGCCGCCGGTTTTGACCTCGTGCCATTCGCACCGGGGATCATCAACAACGTCGGCCTCTACTCGAAGAAATACAAAAGCTTCGACGAGCTACCGGAAGGCGCCAGCGTGGCGATCGCCAATGACCCGATCAACAGCGGTCGCGGTCTGCAACTGTTGGCCAAGGCCGGTCTGATCACGCTCAAACCGGGCGTCGGCTACAAGGCCACCGAAGAAGACATCATCGCCAATCCGAAAAAAATCAAAATCCTGCAGGTCGAAGCCGTGCAACTGGTACGCGCCTATGACGACGCCGATCTAGTCCAGGGTTACCCAGCCTACATTCGCCTGTCGAAGACCTTCGATGCCGGCTCCGCCCTGCTGTTCGACGGCCTCGATCACAAGGAATACGTGATCCAGTTCGTGATCCAGCCGAAAAGCAAAACCGACCCGCGCCTGATCAAATTCGTCGACATCTACCAGCATTCTCCGGCCGTTCGTGCAGCACTGGATAAGGCCCACGGCAAGCTTTACCAAGCCGGCTGGGAAAGCTGAAAATGACGGCCGCTATCCAACGGCGACTGGATATTCCAGCGCCACATAAAGCCGCACAAACCGAACTGCACCCAGACCTGAACCGCGCTCACGTACGCTTCATCGGCCTGGGCAAAACCTACAACGGTCAGCAAGGCCCAGTGGCGGCACTGCACGGCATCGACCTGGCGATCCAGCGCGGTGAGGTGTTCGGCATCATCGGCCGCAGCGGCGCCGGCAAGTCGTCGCTGATCCGCACCATCAACCGCCTGGAACAACCGAGCACGGGCCGCGTGCTGATCGATCAGGTCGACATCGGCGAGTTCGATGAAGACCGCCTGGTAGCCCTGCGTCGGCGCATCGGCATGATCTTCCAGCACTTCAACCTGATGTCGGCCAAGACGGTTTGGCAGAACGTCGAATTGCCGTTGAAAGTCGCCGGTGTGCCGAAGGAAAAACGCGAGAAGAAAGTCCGCGAATTGCTGGAACTGGTAGGCCTGCAAGAGAAACACAAGGCCTACCCGGCGCAGCTTTCCGGCGGGCAGAAACAGCGCGTCGGCATCGCCCGCGCCTTGGTGCATGACCCGGCGATTCTGCTGTGCGACGAAGCCACTTCGGCGCTCGACCCGGAGACCACGCAATCAATCCTCGGCCTGCTGCGCGAGATCAATCAGCGCCTGGGCCTGACCATCGTGCTGATCACCCACGAGATGGCGGTGATTCGCGATATCTGTGATCGGGTCGTCGTGCTGGAACACGGGAGAATCGTCGAACAAGGGCCGGTCTGGGAAGTCTTCGGCAACCCCCAGCACGAGGTCAGCAAAACCTTGCTGGCGCCGTTGCAACACGGTTTGCCGGAAGAACTGCAAAGCCGCTTGCAGGCACATCCACAGTCCTCGGACGCCGCTGTTGTGCTGCGTTTGCAGTTCACTGGCAGCGCTAGCGACGAGCCTGACTTGGCGGCGTTGTTCAGTGCCCTCGGTGGTCGCGTGCGTTTGCTGCAAGGTGGCGTGGAACGGATTCAGGGCCATGCCCTCGGGCAATTGCTGTTAGCAGTGACCGGCTCGTCCCTTGGCGCAGAGGAATTGCGTCAACGCGCCGGCAACTGGGCTCAACAGGTGGAGGTGCTGGGTTATGTGGTTTGATCGCTTGCTGCAAGGCTTCATCGACACCTTCCTGATGGTCGGCGTGTCGTCATTGATCGCGCTGCTGGCGGGCATTCCGCTGGCGGTGATTCTGGTCACCAGTTCCAAGGGCGGGATTTACGAGGCTCCGGCGCTGAACCGTGCGTTGGGCGCGTTCGTGAACCTGTTCCGCTCGATTCCGTTTCTGATTTTGATGGTGGCGCTGATTCCGTTCACGCGGTTGATCGTCGGCACCACGTACGGCGTTTGGGCGGCCGTGGTGCCGCTGACCATTGCCGCCACGCCGTTCTTTGCGCGTATCGCCGAAGTCAGTTTGCGTGAGGTTGATCACGGGTTGATCGAAGCGGCGCAGGCGATGGGTTGCCGGCGCTGGCATATCGTTTGGCATGTGTTGTTGCCCGAGTCGCTGCCGGGGATTGTCGGCGGTTTCACCATTACGTTGGTGACGATGATCAACTCGTCGGCCATGGCCGGGGCGATTGGTGCCGGCGGGTTGGGCGACATCGCTTATCGGTATGGGTACCAGCGGTTTGATAGCCAGATCATGTTGACGGTGATTGTGTTGCTGGTGGTGTTGGTGGCGATTATCCAATTGGGTGGAGATCGCTTGGCTCGGGGGTTGAACAAGCGTTGAGTCTGGTCGTCAGAGATACCGCTATCGCGAGCAAGCTCGCTCCCACATTTAATCTTCGGCGAACACAAAATTTGTATTCGGCGCGGTCCAGTGTGGGAGCGAGCTTGCTCCGGGCGGCGTTCCGACGATGGCTGCACAGCAGCCTTCTGCCTCATGGCGTATATTCGGCGAACTCACATTGCCTGCGCAGCCGACCATGAAACAGACCCCCACCGACCTCGAGCAGATCACCTCCACCACCCTGGGCCATTACAACTCGGTGGCTGAAAGTTTTCGCGAAGGGACTCGCGATCACGATGTCAGCCAGAACATTGCTGCGCTGCTGCGGCATATTCAGGGTGAGGCACCGTTCGACATTCTCGACTTCGGCTGCGGGCCGGGTCGTGATTTGCAAACCTTCACGCGCATGGGCCACACCGCTGTCGGGCTTGATGGCTCGGAGAAGTTTGCGCAGATGGCGCAGGAAGACAGCGGCTGTGAAGTCTGGCAGCAGGATTTTCTGAAGCTGGATTTGCCGGCTGAGCGCTTTGACGGGATCTTCGCCAATGCGGTGTTGTTTCATATTCCGCGTCAGGAATTGCCTCGGGTATTGAAGGAGTTGCACGGAGCTTTGAAGCCGGGCGGGGTGTTGTTCAGTTCCAATCCGCGTGGCGAGAATCAGGAGGGGTGGAATGGGCCGCGTTATGGGGCGTACCACGATCTTGAGACGTGGCAGCAATTGCTGACGGCGGCAGGGTTTGTGGAGCTGGGGCATTACTACCGGCCGGCGGGACTGCCGCGCGAGCAGCAGCCTTGGTTGGCGAGTGTTTGGCGTAAGCCGGCGTAGCCTGTCAGGACGCAATCGCGAGCAAGCTCGCGAAGGTTTTCTAACGTTGCACAGCGACTTGATAGGTTGCCACTCCCCCATTCGCGTCAAACGCGGTGATGCTTCGATCGGCCAGCTGTCGCCCATCAATCTCACGTTCGCGTAAATCAAAATTCGCCACCAGTCTGGTGCCATCGGCGAACGTTGTCTGCTGTACCTGACGATCCTCAGTCAGCCAACGGAAATCTGTCATCGCCTGAGTCGCCAGACGCTCATGCAGCGGGCGGAAGAAAACATCCTGACGAGCAATCACCGGTAACCGCTGCTTCAGCGTCGCCGCACTCAGGTGATACAGCGGCGGCACGTTGTAGAGCAATTGAGTCAGCTCATTCTCGGCGCGCACATTGCTCAACTTAAGGCTGTCGAACAGCCAATGATGGGTGGTGATCACCGAGCCATGGAACACCGCCTGATAAAGCGGCAAGCGCGTTTGCGGAGCAAAGTGAACCGTGCGGTAGGGTTCCTTGAGTGGCACGATTTTGAAGAAAACCTGCGGCTGTTCATCAGGAAACCAGCGGCCCAGGTAATAGGGCGACTTCGGATTCTTGCTCATATCCGAATCCCCCCAGCCGATCACCGGTGTCTGCATCCCATGGGCAAACAGTACACCTTGGGCCGTGGTGGCGTTGCCATCCTCGGAGCCGGTCGGTAGCTTCAACGTCTCGTTGACCCAGCGCGAGGCGTCGATGTTGCCCTCGGCATTTTGCACCTGAGTCATGGTCGCTCCCACACGGTAGCTGTCGAACAGCATGCCGGTGGCGTAGGCGTCCAGAAACCAGCTATTGAACCCGGCCTTGCTCTGTACAGCCTTGATGCGCGCCTCAAGCAATGGCCGAACACAACGCGGATCGGTGTAATGCCCCAATTGCTGAAACCCGCTTTTGAACGTCCCGGCTTCCAACACGATCGCACATTCCTGATTGGCTCTGGAGCCCAGATACGCAGTGGTCCAGTCCGGGTTTTCAGTGATGGTCAGTGCCGTCTCATAGGAATCATAAGGCGCCACCAGGTAGCCTGCGGCAACGCCTTGATGCACCGTTTCAGGGTGCCAGAGCCCCCCTTCCCAACCCTCGCCAAGGCCTAGCCATAATCGTGACAATCCGGCAGCTTTCAGTTGTTCGATGGTCGTTGGTGACAAGGTATTGCCCCAGCGTTCCGGGTTTGCCGTCACAGCATCGGAGAATGCCACTGCCAGCTCTGCACGTAACACGCCGTAGCCGTCAGCCAGTTTTTGCATGTCCGGTTCGACGACAGACTGCCAGCCGCTGCGTGCCTTCTTGTTGAGCGCAGCATTGAGGCTGCGTAGCAACGTGACTTGCTGGTAACGATCAAGCGGTGGCTCAGCCCGGGCCAGTAACTGCGAGCTTTCAGCGTCAAAACTGGTCCGTAACTCGCTGGCCAGTACACCGTTACCGCGCAACCCTTTCAGCAAAGCTGGCCAGCTTCGAATATCGTCCGGTCCGAGCAGGTCGTTACCCCACAGATAAACATGACTGGCTCCCAGGAGCTTTTTGGCTTCGGGAGTCTTCAGCAGTTTGTCGCTCAAGGTTTCGTATTGCCCGCTGTCGACCAACCATTTCCGATAGCGCTTGGCACCCGCCAACAGATCGGCATCACCCAACGACAGCTTGAAAGTCAGCGGTGCATTGGGCTCAAGGGAGGTGAACTGATGATGGACAGTCAGAGCAAGGGTGTTGTTGTTTTCGGCGCTGAAGATCAGGCGATTGTTGTAAGGGTTGGTCATCAGCCAGTTCAGCGTGAAGCCACCGTGATCAACGCCCCACAGCGGCAAACTCAGGTCTTGGGTGGTATTGAACGCCCCCTGATCGAGCAGAAAGGTTTGCCACAGCGGATCACCGGCAGGCACGTAACGCCCCTCGGCCAGCGGCCAGATCAGTCCTTTGCCCATAGAACTGCCGGGCTGTTTTAGAAAGCTCAGCTCACCGGGATCACGGGCCGTGATGGACAGGGACAGGTCACGCTGATCGAGGGCGGCACTCAGCGTCCAGGCGCCGTCATCCCACTGCCAGTCCATGCGATTGGCGCTTTGCTTGAGGTTGCTGACCTTATACCCGGTAACGCCCGACGAGGCTTGTACTGGCGAATTTTGTGCGGGGATGACGCGGATCGCCAGCGTGGCGGGATCGAGTTCGACGCGCCACAGCGAATTTTCCAGCACACTGTCGGCCAGCGTCGGGGGTGAACACAACAGAGCGCCGAGCAACAGCACATAGCGCAGACAATAGGTCATCGGTGACATCGAAGTCCCTCCTCCATTTGGAAAGGGACCGTACAGCAACGCACCGGCCATGTAAGTAGGACCGTTCCCAAACGTCACTCGGGAACGATCAACGCATCAATTACTGCACCTCTGTTTTCGGTTCGCGAATCTTGTACCAAGCCACATAAAGCGCCGGCAAAAACAGCAACGTCAGCAACGTCGCAATAATAATCCCGCCAATCATCGCGTAAGCCATCGGCCCCCAGAACACTTCCCGGGCGATCGGAATCATCCCCAGGCTCGCCGCCGCTGCCGTCAGCAGAATCGGCCGGCGACGATGCTCTGTGGCTTGCACCACGGCATCCCACGGTGCATGACCGTCCTTCTCCAAGGCGTCGATCTGCGTCACCAGAATCACCGAGTTGCGGATGATGATACCGATCAGCGCCAGAATCCCCAGAATCGCCACAAAGCCCATCGGCGTGCCCGTCGGGATCAGCGCCAGCACCACGCCGATCAGCCCGAGTGGCGCGACGCTGGCCACCAGGAACAGCTTCTGCACGCTGTGCAATTGGATCATCAGGAAGGTCGCCATCAAAAACAGCATCAACGGCACAACCTTGGCAATTGGCCCCTGGGCCTTGCCGCTTTCCTCGACGGTGCCGCCTGTGGCGACCTTGTAGCCCACCGGCAAACTGGCGGCGAATTTATCGATGTCGGGTTGGAGTTGTTTCACCAGGTCGGTCGGCTGAATTTCGTCGCGCACCGCAGCCTTGATGGTGATGGTCGGTTTGCGGTCGCGGCGCCAGACCAGCGGTTGCTCAAGTTCATAGCGCACGGTGGCGAACGCCAGCAGCGGAATCGACGTGCCGCCCGGCGTGACGATCTGCAAATTCTGCAGGGTTTCCGGGGTGCCGCGTTCGGCGTCTTCCGCACGACCCACCACGTTGATCAGGTAGATATCGTCGTCGACCTGTGTCACCGGCGCACCCACCACAATGCTGTTCATCAGGTTGGCCACGTCTTCCGACGACAGCCCCAATTGCCGTGCCTTGTCCTGAGCGATGTCGATGCGCAGGACTTTGCCCGGTTCGTTCCAGTCGTAAATGATCTCGCCGATGTGCGAGTTTTTATCCAGTTCGGTGGCCAAGGCGATGGCGTGCTTGCGCACCTGATCGATGTCCTTGCCACTGACCCGATACTGAATCGGCCGCCCTACCGGCGGGCCCATTTCCAGCGCCTGGACGTAGCTGCCGATACCGACAAAATCCTTGCGCAGCCGCTCGCGCAAGCGCTGGCTAAGCGCGTTACGCGATTCCAGCCCTTTGCTGACGATGACCAATTGCGCGTAGTACGGGTTCTGCAATTGCTGGTCGAGGGGCAGGTAGAAACGGATCGCACCCTCGCCGATGTAGGTGCTCCAGCGCACGATGTCCGGGTCGTCCTTGAGCGTCGCCTCGAGCTTGTCCACAGCCTTGCGGGTTTCGGCGATCGAGGCGTTTTGCGGCAGGTTCAGGTCGACGAGGATTTCCGGGCGGTCCGAGGACGGGAAGAACTGGTTCTGCACGAACTGCATGGAAAACACCGACGCCACAAACAGTGCAACGGT
This sequence comes from Pseudomonas rossensis, assembly GCF_039888995.1. Classification (NCBI taxonomy): domain Bacteria; kingdom Pseudomonadati; phylum Pseudomonadota; class Gammaproteobacteria; order Pseudomonadales; family Pseudomonadaceae; genus Pseudomonas; species Pseudomonas rossensis. The sequence goes on from NZ_JBBWCB010000104.1 coordinate 11,461, forward strand.
GATGCCGATCGCCCACCAACGATTACGCATGGCCCAAAGCAAGCCGTAATTGAACGCCCGACCGATGCGCCCCGGTTCTGCGTCGTGAGGTTTCACCTTGGCGCTGAGGATGTGCACGCCGATCACCGGGGCGAACAGCACCGCGACAATCCACGACACGATCATGGCCACCGCGATCACCGCGAACAGCGTGAAGGTGTACTCGCCGGCCGAGCTCGCGTTCAGGCCGATGGGCACGAAACCGGCCACCGTCACCAACGTACCGGTGAGCATCGGGAACGCGGTCGAGGTGTAAGCGAACGTGGCCGCTTGCTCCTTGGTCTCGCCCATTTCCAGGCGCGTGACCATCATCTCGACGGTGATCATCGCGTCATCCACCAGCAGGCCGAGGGCGATGATCAATGCGCCGAGGGAAATCCGCTGCATGGTGATGCCGCTGTATTCCATGAAGACGAAGACCATCGCCAGCACCAGCGGAATCGAGCAGGCCACCACCAACCCGGCGCGCACGCCGAGGCTGATAAAGCTGACGATCAGCACGATCACCACCGCTTCGAACAATGCGCTGGTGAAGCCACCGACGGCTTTTTCCACCACTTCGGCCTGATCGGAAACGTTGTGCACGCCGACGCCCACCGGCAGGTCGGCGGTCAGGTCATTCATGCGCTGGTGCAGCGCTTTGCCGAACTCCTGAATGTTGCCGCCCTTCTTCATCGCAATGGCGAGGCCAATAGCAGGGTGGCCGTTAAAGCGAAATTCCGGCGTCGCCGGGTCGACATAGCCACGGCTGATTTCGGCGACGTCGGCCAAGCGGTAGAAACGATCGTTGAGTCGCAGGTTAACGTTTTCCAAGTCTTTCTCGGAGGCAAACTGCCCCGTCGTGCGCACGGAAATCCGCTCGGGACCGGCCTCGATCACACCGGCCGGTGTCACCGCGTTCTGCGATTGCAAGCTCTGCACCACCTGACGCTGATCGATGCCCAGCGCCGCCAGTTTGCGAGTGGAGAAGTTCAGGTAGAGGACTTCGTCCTGCTCACCGACCATCTCGACCTTGCCCAGCCCCGGCACTTCGCGGATCTCGGCGCGGACTTGCTCGACGTAATCGCGCAATTGGCGCATCGACAAACCGTCGGCGGTAAAGGCGTACACCGAGCCGAACACGTCACCGAATTCATCGTTGAATCCCGGCCCTTGCAGGCCTTGGGGGAAGTCGCCGCGAATGTCGTTGATCTTCTTGCGCACCTGGTACCAGATTTCCGGAATGTCCTTGGCGCTGGTGGTATCACGCAAGTTAACGAAGACCGTCGACTCGCCGGGGCGGGTGTAGCTTTTCACATAGTCGAGCGAGTCGAGCTCTTCGAGTTTTTTCTCGATCCGGTCAGTGACCTGCTTGAGGGTTTCTTCCTGGGTCGCGCCCGGCCAACGGGTCTGGATCACCATGGTTTTGATGGTGAACGACGGGTCTTCCTCGCGGCCCAGGTTCAGGTACGAGAACACGCCCATCAGCAGCCCGACGAACATCAAATACCAGACAAACGACTGATGCTTGAGGGCCCATTCGGATAAGTTGAAACTCCCTTTCATTGCGGGCTGTCCTCATCGATTTTTACTTTCTGCCCCGGTTTCAGGCTATTCACGCCAGCACTGACCACTCGCTCGCCGGACTTCACGCCGTTGGCCAGGACCATCGTTGAGTCAGTGCGGCTGACCAGGCTGACGTCTCGCGGGGAAACGGTTTGGGTCTGCGGATCGATGACCCAGATGCGCGACTTGCCATCGATCTCCTGGAGCGCGGTCAGGGGCAGTTCGATACGCGGTTTGATCGCGGAGCTGAGGGTCACGCTGATCGCCGTGCCCAGGCGAAACCCCGGTGGCGTGTCGGTCAGTGTCAGGCGGGCGCGACGGGTGCGGGTCGCACTTTGCGCCTGAGGTTCGATTTCGCGAACGATGGCTGTGGTGGTGATGCTCGGGTCGAGTTGGACAGCAACCTGGAACACCACGTCTTCCGGCAACTGGTCGACCAAAGTATCCGGCAGATCGATTACGGCTTCCTTGATGTCCGGCTGCGCCAAAGTCACCACTTGCTGGCCGGCGCTGACGACTTGCCCGGCTTCGGCGTTCCACGCGGTAACGATGGCCTTGTGATCGGCGCGCAGTTCGACGTAGTTGAGCTGGTCCTTGGCCTGATCGACCGCAGCCTTCGCTTGATCGAGGGAGGCCTGGGTGGTTTTGAGGTCGGTCTGTGCGACGTCGAGTTGCGCCTGGGCGCCCACACCGCGATCGAACAACTCTTGCTGACGCCGGGCGCTGGCTCGGGCGTTGATGAGTTGCGCCTGGACGCTGGCCAGATCACCCTGAGCGGAGCGCAACTGGTTCTGCTGATCGGTGGGGTCGAGCGTGGCGAGCAACGCACCTTTATCAACTTCGGCACCGACATCGACGTTACGGCTGGCAATGCGTCCCGGTACCCGAAAGCCGACATTGCTTTCATAACGGGCCTGGATGCTGCCGGCGAAACGGCCCAGGTTTTCTTCGTCCAGGGACTGGACCTTGATGGACAGCACCGGGCGTATCGGTTCCGGTGGCGGTTCTTTTTTCGAGCAGGCCACCAGGATCACACCGGCGAAAACCAGCAACAGACGCTTCATGGCTGGACTCCCGCGGCTAAATCCTTATAGGTGTTTTCGGCGATCTCCACCTTCACGCCGGGGTGCAGCAACTGGCCGCCGGCGATGACGACTTTTTCGCCACCCTTCAGGCCGGCGCTGATGATCACTTTGCCCGTCAAGTAGCGGCCGACAGTGACGGTGTGCAGCTGTGCCTTGCCCTCATCGTCCACCAGCCACACGGCCGGGTCGCTGAGATTTTTCGTCAGTGCCGACCAGGGCAGTTCGACCGCCGACTTGCCTGGCGTCTTGGCCGTGGCACTCACCACCGAACCGAGCTGCATGCCTTCCGGTAGTCCGTTGAGAGTGACTTTGACCTGCACCGTGCCGGTCTGCGCAGAGACTGCCGGGGTGATTTCCCGAACGGTGCCGGTGGTTTTGATCTCAGGTTTGTCGAGCAGGCTGACGACCACCATTTTACCCTCCGGCGGCTCTGTCAGCAGCGATTCGTAGACGTTGAACACCGCATCGCGCTCACCGTCCCGGGCCAGGCTGAAAATCGGCACGGTGGCCTGCACCACCTGGCCGACCTCGGCCTGGCGTGCGGTAATCACCCCCGGCGCGTCGGCAACCAACGCGGTGTAGCTCAGTTGTTCACGGGCGTTGGCCAGTTGCGCCTGGGCCGCCGTCAGGGCGCTTTGGCTGCTGCGCAAGGCGGCTTGGGCGGAATCGTACTCGCTTTGACTGGTATAGCCCTTGGGCAGGAGTTTTTGCTGGCGAACGAATGCGGCGGCGGTCTGTTTGACTCGGGCCTGTTCGGCAACAACCTGCGCCTGGGCCGAGTCGACGCTGGTTTGCAGGTCCTTGGGATCGAGCTTGGCCAGCACTTGTTTGGCCGAAACCCGATCACCGACATCGACTGTACGCTGGATGATCTTACCGGCAACGCGGAATGACAGGTCGGTCTGGACCCGCGCCTGAACATCACCGGTCAGGGTCACCGTCGCCGCGTAATCCGCAGGTTTTACCTCTTGCACGAATACCCGCGGACGGTCCTTTTCGACCGGTTTTTTATCGCCACAGGCGCTCAGCAGGACAAGGAGGCTCAGGCCAACCACTGTTTTCAATCCGGGACCCACCATGCAGACTCCTTTGTGTTGTACGAACGTGCCAATGGCGATACGACTGTGAGCGTAGAACAGGGTTCCAAGGGGGCGCCTCACGGTTTGAAATAAAGCGATACGCCGCGACCCTTGTAGCAGCTGGCGAAGCCTGCGTTCGGCTGCGCAGCAGTCGTAAATCCGGTTTGCACGGTCTGCCTGATGCACCGTTAGTTCTGATTTTACGACTGCTGCGCAGCCGAACGCAGGCTTCGCCAGCTGCTACAGGGGCACAGTGTTTCCGACAATAAGGCAAACTGGCGAGCCATACAGCAGGAAGCTTCCCATGCTCAAAACCCTCGCGGTGGCCAATTACCGCTCGATCAATAAATTGGTGATTCCGCTGGGCCGGTTGAACCTGATCACCGGCCCCAACGGCAGTGGTAAATCCAACCTCTACCGCGCGTTGCGCCTGCTGGCGGAAACCGCTCAGGGCGGCGTGGTCAATGCATTGGCCCGCGAGGGTGGGCTGGATTCGACCTTCTGGGCCGGGCCGGAAAACATCACCCGACGGATGCGTAACGGCGAAGTCCCGATCGAGGCGAGCTTACGGCACGGCGCCATACGCCTGCGCCTGGGGTTTGCCGGGGAAGATTTCAGCTACTCGATCGCGCTGGGTCTGCCGGAGCCGAGCCTTTCCGAGTTTTCTCTGGACCCGGAAATCAAGAAGGAATGCATCTGGTCCGGCCCGTTCTACCGCCCGGCCAGCCTGCTGGTGGACCGCGACGGCCCGATGATCCGCACCCGGGCCGATCGCGGCTGGGAGGTGCTGGCCCAACACACGCCGAATTTCGACAGCCTGTTCGATCAGGTCGGCAGCTTTCGCACCTCGCCGGAAGTCCTGCAGCTGCGTGAATTCATCCGCCGCTGGCGGTTCTATGATCACTTTCGCAGCGACGCCGACGCGCCGGTGCGCCAACCGCAATTGGGCACCCGCACGCCGGTGCTGCATCACGACGGTCGGGATCTGGCGGCCGCGTTGCAGACGATCCGAGAAATCGGCGACCCCGAAGCCTTGCAGGCCGCCGTCAGCGACGCCTTCCCTGGTGCGCGATTGAACATCGCGCCGCTTCAGGGTGGTCGGTTTGCGATCGAGTTTTACCAGGAAGGATTATTGAGGCCCTTGTCGGCGGCCGAGCTGTCGGACGGGACGTTGCGCTATTTGCTGCTGGTCGCAGCGCTGCTGACGCCTCGGCCGCCGACGCTGATGGTGTTGAACGAGCCGGAAACCAGTCTGCACCCGGACCTGTTGCCGGCGTTGGCGCGGTTGATTATCCAGGCGTCGGAGCAGTGTCAGGTGTGGGTGGTTTCTCATGCACGGCGGTTGATTTCGGCGTTGCAGGAGGACCCGGAGTGCAATTGCATTGTGCTGGAGAAAAACCTGGGCCAGACCGGGATTGTCGGGCAGCGGATGCTGGATGAGCCGGCGTGGTATTGGCCGGATTGATCGGCGCCTGACAGAACCAATCGCGAGCAAGCTCGCTCCCACCTTTAACCGAGTTCGTTCAGGGAAATACGGTCAATTGTGGGAGCGAGCTTGCTCGCGATGAGGACCGGAAGATCGCTGCAAAGGTTAGAGAATCACCCCTGCCACTTCCCACCCTCGACAATCACGCTCTCAGGCTTGGTGTCATCGCTCAGCTCTTTACGCACATATTGGTCATACAGCTTGAGCAAAAACTTCTCTTCACCCAGCTTCGCCAACTCGGTATTCACCCAATCACGCAGCTCGATATTGCCCTTCTTCACCGCCGGCGCAATCGGTGCTTCAGCGCCCAACGTCTGGGTCAGCACGCGGTAGCCAGGGTTCTGTTTCGCCCAGCTGAACAGCACCAGATTGTCCTGCGCATACGCATCGCCGCGCCCATTGGCCAGCGCTTGCAGAGATTCGGAGTTTTTCTCGAACTTCAGCAGTTTCCAGTCCGGATGGTTCTTGGTCAGCCAGATATCGGCTGTAGTGCCGGTGGTGACGATGGTGGTGCGGGTCGCCAGGTCATCAAGGTTTTTCACCGAACTGGCCTGCGGCACCAACGCCTGCACGGCAACTTTGAGGTTCGGGTTGGTGAATTCCACCACTTCCTTGCGCTCCGGCGTCACCGTCATGTTGGCCAGGATCAGATCAACCTTGTCGCTTTGCAGGAACGGAATACGGCTCGCCGGTTCTACCGCGACGAACTCGACCTTGTTCTCGTCGCCCAGCAAATCCTTGGCAAACTGGCGGCCGATGTCGGTATCGAAACCCACGTAACGCCCGGCTTCATCGACGAAACCAAACGGCGGCTTATCGGTGAAGACACCGACGATCAGCTTGTCCCGTGCTTTGATTTTTTCCAGATAGCTGACACTGGTGGCCGCCGGTTTGGCGGGCTCTTCGGTTTTGTTGCAACCGGCCAGCAACGCGAGGCCGAGTAGCGGGAGTAGCAGCAGAGAAGACTTGGCAGTTTTCATAGCAGTTCCAGTTCCTTTGTTTGAGTCGTTTTGGGTAGTGCGGCGACGTAGGAGAACTTCTCCAGGAACTGCTGCGCTCGTGCGGTTTGCGGGTTCGTAAAGAAAATCTCGGGAGGGTTTTGTTCGAGGATTCGCCCGGCATCCATGAACACAATTCGGTCAGCCACGGCGCGGGCAAAAGCCATTTCGTGGGTGACGATCAACAGGGTCATGCCCTCGCGGGCCAGGCCCTGGATGACTTCCAGCACTTCCTTGACCATTTCCGGGTCGAGGGCGGCGGTGACTTCATCGAACAACATGACGTTCGGGTTCATGCACAGCGAACGGACGATGGCGATGCGTTGCTGCTGGCCACCGGAGAGCTGACGCGGGAAGGCATCGCGCTTGTCCGAAAGGCCCACGCGCTCAAGCAACGCTTCGGCCTGAGCACGGGCCTCGCGACGGTCGCGCTTCTGCACTTTGAGCGGGCCGAGCAGCAGGTTGTCGAGTACGCTCATGTGCGGGAACAGGTGGTAACTTTGGAACACCATGCCGATCTGCTGCCGCACCTCGCGCCAGTCGGTGCCTTTGTCCAGCAACTCACGACCGGCAAAATTCAAGCTGCCGCTGTGGGCGACTTCAAGACCGTTGAGGCAGCGCAGCAAGGTGCTTTTACCGCAGCCGCTGGGGCCGAGGATGACGATTACTTCGCCTGACTTCACTTGCAGATCGATGCTGTTAAGCACCTGTTGTTCGCCGAAAAACTTGTTGAAACCCTTGAACTCGATCAATGCGCTCATGCTTGCGTCCAGCGCCGCTCCAGCACGCGCGAGGCGGCCGAGAGCGGGTAGCAGATGAAAAAGAAAAACAGGAACAGTGCGCCGTAGATCAGCACTGATTCGTAGGTGCGTTCGATGATCTGCTGACCGACCTTGATCACGTCAACCACACCGATCAGCACCGCCAGGGAGCTGGTCTTGATGATCCGCGTGTAGACGTTGATGGTCGGTGGCGTCATGCGTTTCAGCGCCTGGGGCAACAGCACGTAGCCGTAGAGTTGCGGGCCGTCCAAACCAATCGACAACCCTGCCTCACGCTGCCCGCGAGGCAACGAATGCAACGCACCGCGCACCACTTCGCCGACTTCGCTGGCGCCCCACAACGACAACACCAGCACTGCGCACCAGAAACTCGGAATGCTCAGACCGAAGAAAATCGGCAGACCGAAGAACAGCAAATACAGCCAGACCAGCACCGGAATTGCGCGGAACAATTCCAGATAAACGCGCAGGATTGCGTTCAGCCATTTCGAGTTCAGCGTGCGCAGCACGCCATAGAGCACGCCGCCAACGGTGCTGATGACGATGCTCAGGAAAGAGATCGACAAGGTTTGCGCGGCGCCCTTGCCCAATTGCGGCAACGACACCCACAGCAATTCAAGACCCGAACTGGCCATGCTGGAGCCTCCTTTCCAGACGGCTGAGCAGCAGCGACAGCGGCAAAAACAGCAGCACACAGATCAACGTCAGCACGGCGAGCATTTCGTAGGTTTTGTAGTAGAGCGCGATGTAGCTTTTGGTGGTGTAGAGAATCTCCGGCACCGCCACCGCCGAGACCACGGTGGTTTCCTTGAGCAGGAAAATGAAGTTGGCGAACAGCGACGGCAGGCTGAGGATGCCGGCTTGTGGCAGGATCACGTAGCGCAGCAACTGCCCGTGGGACAGGCCGATGGAGCGGCCGGACTCGAGTTGCGTCTGAGGCACCGCGTCGACGCCGGCACGCAGCACTTCAGTAAGGTAGGCGCCGCCGAGGAAGGTCATGGTGATGATCGCCGCCGCAAAGCCCGAGACCTTGATGCCCAGCGCCGGCAAGGCGAAGTAGACGAAGAACAGTTGAATCAACAGCGGGGTGTTGCGCGCCAGTTCCACATACAGCCCGACCAGGCGCTGCAAGTAAGGCGTGCGGAACACCAGAATCGTCGCGTTGATCAGCGCCACCAGCAACGACGTACCAATGGCGATAAAGCCGACCTGCAGCGTCACGCCCACGGCTTTAAGAAACGCCGGCAGGGTGCTGAGGATAAATGCGTAATCGAAGTTCATTGAACATCCTGGACGTCGCAGGGTAAGCGACGGTGGTGCAGTCCATGGGCGATGGATAATCACCCGGCAGGCACCGACTTTAAAGGTATAAAAAGAAGAATTTAAATACCGTTAAAGCATATTGATATCACGCAAAAAACTATCCTCCGAATTTGCTGCGGCAGCGGAAGACGACTATTTTTCTTTGCGCTGTAGGAAGGATCTTTTTTTCAGAATACCCCTCCAAGGATGCACAGCTTTTGGCCAGACTCCCCGGCCGAACCATCACAAGGAAGAGAAAATGGCTGACGTAAAAGTGCCACAGCGGCTGGATCCGCAGGACATCGTGAAGTTGCTGGTGGCGTTGCGCAGGGCGTTGAAAGCGCGGGTGGCCTGAAACCTTAAAGCAAAAGATCGCAGCCTCGTTTCACTCGACAACTCCTACAGGGGATACGCTTTTTGTAAGCGCTCCATGAAGCCCACATTCCAAGCCGAAACCTGATGTCCGATGCTGTGCTCCCGATTTCTTTCTGGAGCCAGTCCGTCATGATGCGTCCCGACGCCAAAGTCGAAAAAGT
>NZ_JBBWCB010000105.1:0-19884 GCF_039888995.1 Pseudomonas rossensis
TCTTGACGACCATAGAGCATTGGAACCACCTGATCCCATCCCGAACTCAGCAGTGAAACGATGCATCGCCGATGGTAGTGTGGGGTTTCCCCATGTGAGAGTAGGTCATCGTCAAGATTGAATTCCGAAACCCCTGTCTGCTAACGCAGACAGGGGTTTTGTCGTTCTGGGCTCGCTAAACGCTCAGAAACGCCATCGCCAAACCAGGAAAATGTTCCCGCAAAAACGACAAAACCAGCCCCCGGATTCAGGCGCTGGCTTTGTTGGAGTGATGAGTGATTAGAACTGGTAGCTCACTGTCGCGGCGACATTCCGTTCTTCGCCCAAGTAGCAGAAGTTCAGGCTGGCACAGGAGGCCACGTAGGACTCATTCGTCAGGTTGTTCGCATTCAGGCGAACATCCACGCCCTTCAACCCTACTTTGCCTAAGTCGTAACCAACAGACGCATCGAACAGCGTGTAGGACGGCACCTTCATGGTGTTTTCCGCGTCGGCCCAGCTATAGCCGACATATCGCACACCACCACCCAATCGCAGACCATCGAGTGCCGCGCTGTCGAACTTGTAGTCAGCCCAGATCGAAGCCATATGCCGTGGCGCCTGGGTCGGCGAGTTGCCCTTGTTCTCGATCACGTCCGTGGCCGTGCTCAAGGTGCTGATCATCGACTTCGAGTACTCAATGTCGGTGAAGGTGTAGCTGCCGAGCACTTTAAAGTTGTCAGTCAGCTGCATGTGCGCTTCCAGTTCCAGGCCCTGGGAGCGGACTGCACCTACGGCGCGATAGAAGTTTTCCTGCGGCAGTTTGGTCGCCAGGTTCTCCTGATCGATGCGGAACAGCGACGCGGTGAGCAAGTTATCGGTGCCCGGCGGTTGGTACTTCAGGCCCACCTCCCACTGAGTGCCATCGGTCGGTGCCAGGGGATTACCCGCACTGTCCGAGTAGGAGTTCGGGTTGAACGACTCGGAGTAGCTGATGTAAGGCGCAATGCCGTTATCGAACAGGTACAGCGCCCCGGCGCGACCAGTCAGCTTGGTGCGTTTGTCACTGATTTCAGTGCCCACCGGCCGGCCGGTTTCAGCCAGCCGATTCTCATCGGACGTTTCGACCCAGTCTTGGCGTAGCCCGAGCGAGAAGCGCCACTTGTCCATCTCGATCAGGTCCTGCAGGTACACGCCGGTTTGTTCCAGGCGACGCAGATAACTGGTCGGACTGTAGAATTCGATATCCGAATTTCCATACACCGGGTTGAACGCATCAATCGGTGCCAGACCACCGCTGGTCCAGTCGACCACGGTTTTGCGACGCTGGTAGTCCGCGCCCATCAGCACGGTGTGTTTGGTTGCACCGGTGAAGAACTCTGCTTGCAGCATGTTTTCGACAATGAACGCGTGAATTTTCTCGTCGCCACCGGTGTAATAACGATTCAACTCACTACTGGTCGGTGTGGTCCAGCCATAGGCATAGACCTGATCCAGCTTCACTTTGGAGTCGAGGTAACGGAAGTTCTGCCGTGCAGTAAACACGTCATTGAAACGGTGCTCAAACTGATAACCGAATGACTGCTGATCACGCTGGAAGCCGTCAGTGCTCGGTTCACCTTCGAAGAAGTGCGGGGAGATCCTATTCCCATTGCGCTGATGAATTGTGCCGTCGGCCGGCACGCCACCGTGATAACCGCCGTCCGGATCGTGTTGCAAATACGCTTGCAGGGTCAGCGAGGTATCTTCAGTGAAATCGATGCTCACCGTAGGCGCGAGGGCGAAGCGTTTTTCTTTGTTGTGATCGAGATGTTATCCACTGAACCATCGTTGAAGCCGCGCAGCGCCACGTAGTCATAGCGGTGGGTTGCGCCGTAAGGGTTGGTCAGCACGCCGGGGGTGTAACGCATGGCCTGGGAGACGGTTTGCGAACCTTGATCGTCCATTTGCTCGCGGGTCACCACGGAGACACTTTGCGAAGTTTCCAGCAACGAGGTACTGGTCTTGGTGGCGATCTGGCTATGCGTCGCGTTGTAGCCGTCCATGCTGCCCAGAGCGTTACCGAGGGCAAAGCCTTTGATGTCGGTAGTGGGCAATGCCAGCGCTTCGGTATCGGCGACCGGGCGCAACACGTAGCTACTGCCATCCGGACTCACGGCCTCCAAACCCGAACCGCTGAGCAAACGACGCAGTGCCTGATCCGCCGAATACTCGCCCTGCACGCCGGGTGACTGAAGGCCCCCGGTTTGCGAAGGCGTCGTCGACAAGGTAATCCCCGCCTGACGCGCAAACTGGTTGAGCACATCGCTCAAGGGGCCCGCGGCAATGGTGTAGCGGTGACTGCTGACCTCGCTGCCCTCTGCCGCTAGGCCTAGTGTCGGCAACACGCCGACACCCAGCGCGGTAGAGAACAACGCAACGCGTACGGCGTAGCGCAGGACGCCTGAATCGGCGGCGAAATGAAGAGGGTTCTTACTGGTGGCGCGCACAGTCATTGTAGGTTTCCGTAGGAAGTCGCTGAGGTCAGGATTGAAGTGCTTGCTGACTAAGCCGGACTTGCCCGGAAAACCCGCCAAAAATAATTCAGGCCTGTCGCTCCAGCGTCACCCACCAGCGAGTGCGATAGCGCAGTTGCACCGGCAGAGTTTGCGGCAGGATGGCCAGCAACCTGTCGGTATTCTCCAGTCGGAAAACCCCGGACAGCCGCAAGTCGGCAATGTCCGCTGAGCACGTCAGATACCCGTGGCGATAGCGTCCGACTTCATCAAGGAAATCCCCCAGCCGCATATTGCGAGTCACGATCAGCCCATCGATCCAAGTGCCGGCATCCATGTCCAGCGGCGGTGCCAAACGCGCTCGGCGGTGATCGATCAGATAGTTCTGCCCGGCCTGTACCTGGGTCGGCGTGCCATCCGCAGCAAGTGGTGAATGTATGAGGACCCTGCCGCCGGTAACACTGAGCCGCGTGCAGTCGTCGTCCTGCCGCAGGATGAAACGTGCCCCCACGCCTTCATACACACCTTGGCGACTTTGCACCCGCAGCGGTCGATCAAACGGAGATCCTTCGTCGATCCCGCCGCACGTTACGATGATCTCGCCGCGAGTCAGTTTGATCAGCCGCTGCTGCGCGTTGTAATCCAGATCCACTGCACTGGCGGTGTTGAGTTCCAGTCGTGTGCCGTCGGGCAATTGGAAACCGCGCCGTTCGCCCGTGGCGGTGGCGAAATCGGCGGACCACTGTTGCCAGCCCACTGCATCTTTGCCCAGCCACGCCGCCGACCCCATCAGCAACGCCCCCGACAGCAGCTTCAAGGCCTGGCGGCGTCCCAGTCCCTGGGCGCTGTTTTCCAACGTATTGAAGGCCACTTGAGCACCGGGCACTGCCCGCAGGTTGCTGCTCAACTCGGCTTGCAGCGACTGCACCCGTTGCCAGGCCAGTTCGTGTTCATGGTGTTCGGCCCTCCAGACCTCGCATTGCTGACGTAGCCTGGAATTAGCCGAGTTGTTACGCAGACGCAGCAGCCAATGGATGGCTTGTTTGACCACCTGCTGGTGCGGTTCACCGCGCCGATTCAGCGACAAGTTATCCACCGGCATCACGTTTCATACCGCAGCACATAGCAGTGATACAGCGCGTCGGCCACATAGCGTTCCACCGAACGCAGAGACAAGCCCATCTGCTGGGCGATGTGTTTGTGGGTAAGCCCTTCGCACTGCGCCAGCAGAAACGCCTGACGAACTTTCGGCTTCAGGCCTTCGAGCATGCGCGCGATGCTTTCCAGCAACTCAAGCACTAATGCCCGCGCTTCGACGCTCGGGGTTTCGGACTCGGGCAAATGGGCGATGGTTTCCAGGTAGGCGCGTTCGATTTCTTCACGGCGCCAATGGTCGATCACCAGCCCACGGGCGATCGTTCGCAGAAAAGCGCGGGGAGCCTTGAGTTCCAGGCGTTCGGTTCTTTGCAGCAGACGCACAAACGTGTCCTGAGCCAGATCCGCCGCATCGGCTGCATTACCCAATCGCGCGCGCAGCCACGTGTTGAGCCAACCGTGATGGCTACTGTAAAGCGCCTGTACTGCAAACTCAGGTGAGGACATGAACGCGACAGCCCGAACGTCACAAATGATAATTAGTCGCATTGTCATCAAGGGTTGGGGAATTTGCAACTGCCGTACGAACAACCGTCATCACAAAAAGACTGAGCCGGCGCTCTGGCACGCCGTTCGGCGGGTATCTGACACGAATGCCGACCATTTCGTACAAACGCCTAAGTTTTCTCCGATTTGTGCCGACAGCCTGATGAGACATGCGTGCACCAAAGTAGAGCGGCCACAGATCCTGCCTGCGCTGTTACATGGAATGTTGCAACCCGGAACGCATCCCCACTTTTTGCATAAGAAGTCCCATGAAATGAATCTCAAATTCAGCCATAAAATCCTTCTAGCCGCCTCCGGCGTCGTGGTGCTGGCTTTTGCGTTGTTCACTTTGTACAACGACTATCTGCAGCGAAACACCATCCGTCAAAACCTTGAATCGAGCGTCCAGCAGGCCGGCGATCTGACCGCCAGCAGCGTGCAGAACTGGATGAGCGGCCGCGTGCTGGTGTTGGAAAACCTCGCGCAAAACGTCGCCCATCAAGGCGCCGATGCCGACCTCCCGGGGCTGGTCAATCAACCGGCCCTGACCTCGAACTTCCAGTTCACCTACGTGGGCCAGGCCAACGGCGTGTTTACTCAGCGCCCGGACGCGAAGATGCCTGACGGTTACGATCCGCGTCAGCGTCCCTGGTACAAACAGGCCGTGGCTGCCGACAAGACCATGCTGACCCCGCCTTACATGGCCGCCGTCGGTGGCCTGGTGGTGACCATCGCCCTGCCGGTGAAAAAGAACGGCGAGTTACTCGGTGTGGTCGGTGGTGACCTGAGCCTGGAAACGCTGGTGAAGATCATCAACTCGGTGGACTTCGGTGGCATCGGCCACGCATTCCTGGTCAGCGCCGACGGTCAGGTAATCGTCAGCCCGGACAAGGATCAGGTGATGAAAAACCTGAAGGACATCTACCCGAACGCCGGCGTGCGCATCGAGAAGGGCAATCAGGAAGTCACCCTGAACAAGCAGGACCGTATCCTTTCGTTCACGCCGGTCAGTGGTTTGCCGAATGCCGAGTGGTACATCGGTCTGTCGATCGACAAGGACAAGGCCTACGCACCACTCAGCCAGTTCCGCACTTCTGCGCTGATCGCGATGTTCATCGCCGTGACGGCCATTGCCGTGCTGCTGAGCCTGCTGATCAACGTGCTGATGCGTCCGCTGACCACCATGGGCCGTGCGATGCAAGACATTGCTCAAGGTGAGGGCGATCTGACTCGACGTCTGGCCGTGGAAAGCAAAGACGAATTCGGCGAGCTGGGCGGTTCTTTCAATCAGTTCGTGGAGCGAATTCACGCGTCGATTTCCGAAGTGTCGTCGGCCACCCGCCAGGTTCATGACCTGTCGCAACGGGTGATGGCTTCGTCCAACGCTTCGATCGTCGGCTCTGACGAGCAAAGCGCCCGCACCAACAGCGTGGCCGCGGCGATCAACCAGCTGGGCGCCGCCACCCAGGAAATCGCCCGCAACGCCGCCGATGCTTCCCAGCACGCCAGCGGCGCGAGCGAGCAGGCTGATGATGGTCGTCAGGTGGTGGAGAAAACCATTCTGGCGATGACCGAGTTGTCGCAGAAAATCAGCCTGTCCTGCACGCAAATCGAAACCTTGAATGCCAGCACCGACAACATCGGGCACATTCTGGATGTGATCAAAGGCATCTCCCAGCAGACCAACTTGCTCGCGCTCAACGCGGCCATCGAAGCGGCTCGCGCCGGTGAAGCCGGTCGTGGTTTTGCGGTGGTGGCGGACGAGGTGCGTAACCTCGCTCACCGCACTCAGGAATCGGCGGAGGAGATCCACAAGATGATCACCTCGCTGCAGATCGGTTCTCGCGAAGCGGTGACCACCATGAACGCCAGTCAGGTCTCCAGCGAGCAGAGCGTCGAAGTGGCGAACCAGGCCGGTCTGCGACTGGTCAGCGTGACCCAGCGCATCGGCGAAATCGACGGCATGAACCAGTCGGTGGCCGCGGCGACCGAAGAGCAGACGGCGGTCGTGGAAACCCTCAACGTGGACGTTAACCAGATCAACCTGCTGAACCAGCAGAGCGTGGCCAACCTCAATGAAACGTTGAAGGATTGCGATGCGTTGTCCCTGCAGGCGAACCGATTGAAGCAGTTGGTCGACAGCTTCAAAATCTGATCAAACGATGTAATAGAAGCCCGCTGTGGAGTTATCCACAGCGGGCTTTTTCATGCTTTACGCAAACAGCTTCAACACATTGTTCATAGAGTCATCGGCAAAGCCCTGCACGAAATCCTTGAACCCAGGCAGTGCCTCGGCGCCGCCCTGTGCGGGTTCGGCGATGATGGTCCAGGTCGCCCGCGACTGACTTTCCCCCAGCGGTTCAACACTCATCGCCGCCCACAAATTGGCCACGCCCAAGGTGTTGTAAATCGTGGTCCAGGTCATGTTCAGCGCCTGGTCATCCCGGGAGTTGAGTTGCTCGACCACCAGGTTGCCGTCCTTGAAGAATTTCTTGCGCAGGGATGACACGCCTTCGCCGGTCATCTCGATGTGCGACAGCGCCGGAATGAATTGATCGAAGCCGGCAAAGTTACCGACCACTGCCCAGACCTTGTGGGCATCGGCCGGCACTTCCACCGAGGACACCACGTGGCAGCCTTGAGGATCTTTGATCAGAGTATCGGGTTGCAGAGTGCTCATGGTCTTGCTCCATTCTTGGGGTTGGGTTGAATCAGATGAAGTTGATTTCTTTGAGGTAGTCGCAGCCGCGACGAAGCAGCGCCGGGGATTTTTCCGGGTAATGCGCGCCCATCTGCCGCACGCCCGCCTGGGCGTTGGCGTGGCCGATCATTGAGATGTCGCCGATGTCTTCCTCGAAGCCGTTGAGGTAGAAACCGAGCACGCCGAACAACGCGTTGTCGCTGTCGACCCGGCCCAGTTGCTGCTGCCAGTCGGCGACGCTGACCATGGAAAACTCCCGACCCGCCTCACGAAATGATGCGACGTAGGCATCCCAGCTCAGAGGTTCGGGGTTGTGCAGGTTGAACACCGCTTTTTCGGGTGAATAACGGCTGGCATGGAAGGCGATGAACCGGGCGAGAAAGTCCACCGGCATCAGGTCGAAATTCAGCGCGAACTCCGGCACCTGGCCGAGCTGGATCGAGCCTTTGAGCATCAGCATCAAGCGATTCTTGTGAGGCTGGCAGACACCGGTGAGGCTGTTGAAACTGATGTTGCCGGGGCGATAAAGATTGACCCGTACGCCACGTTCGCGAGCGCGTTCGAGGATCCGCTCACCGACCCATTTGGACAGGTTGTAGCCGTTCTTGATGTAGATCGGCGGGGTCTGCGCGGCGGGCAATTCCAGCACCCGGCCATCGGCGGCAATCGTGCTGGAAGCCGAGAGCGTCGAGACAAAATTGAAGATTTTTTTGCTGCGCCCTTCGCACAACCGAAGGCACTCGAAAATCGGCTCGACGTTGTCCCGCGCCAGCGACTCATAATCGAGTACGTGATTGACGTTGGCGGCGTTGTGCACCAACGCGCCGAACTGCCGATCCAGTCGCTCGTAAACATCCGCTTCGAGCCCCAATGACGGACGCGTAATGTCCGCCGCATAAACCCGCACCCGGCTCAGGTCCAGATGCTCCAGACGGTTTTCTCGCAACGCATGGGCAAAACGCTCGGCCGCCGATTGCCCGCCGCCATCTCGCACCAGGCAGGCGACTTCGCTGGCGCCCCAGGCGAGCAACGCTTCGACGATGTGCACCCCGACAAAGCTGTTGGCGCCGGTAACGATCACCTTGTGCACATCGCCCATGCGGTTGACTGGCAACGGCTGGATATCCAGTTCCCGGAAGGCATCGGCCAGGGCCTTTTCGCTCAATACTTCTTCGGTACCGGAGCCGCGCACCAAGGTCGCCAACTTGGCAATGGTCGGCAATTCGATGAAGCGGTTGATCGAGATGCTGCGACCGAACTCTTCACGCAAACGCAAGAGCATGCGCGACAGCAGTATCGAGTGGCCGCCCAGGTTGAAGAAACTTTCGTCGGTGGAAATATCGCTGGCCGGCAGCTCCAGCAGCTCGGCCCAGATATCCAGCAGCAGCGCCTCATCGGCACTGGCGGGCAAACGCCGCAACGTGTTTTCGGACACATTCACGGGCATTGCCAGCAGCGCCTTGCGGTCGACTTTACCGTTGCTGGCGAACGGCATGCTCGGCAGTTCGGTCCACGCGGTGGGCTGCATGTAATCCGGCAGAAACTGCATCGAGTGGGCTTTCAGCGCTTCGCGAGCGGTGCCGGGTTGATCCTCCTGAGGCTGCGCGAGGAAGGCCAGAATCCGTCGATGGCTGTCGATGACCACTGCCACCTGGCGGTACAACTGACTGTCGCGCAGGCAGCGTTCGATCTCTTCCGGCTCGACGCGAAAGCCGCGAATCTTCACCTGATTGTCGCGCCGTCCGCACAGCTCGATGCCGTCGCGAGTCCACTTCGCCATGTCGCCGGTGCGGTAGGCGCGCAGGCTCTGGCCATTCGGCAGGCTCAGGTTCAGATAACGTTCGGCGGTCTGCTGCGGGTTGTTCAGATACCCCAGGCACACACCCGGGCCGACGATGTACAACTCACCGACGGTTTGCTCGGCCACCGGTTGAAAATCCTCATCGAGAATCAGCACCTGACTGTTAGCGATTGGCGCGCCGAGGGTGCGGTTGCTGTCGCCGGTGCGCAGTTGCCGCGCGGTAATCAACACCGTCGCTTCGGTCGGGCCATAGAGGTTGTAGAGGTTGCCCTGACGGGTGAGCTGCTCAATGACGTAGGGTTCGCAGACATCGCCGCCGGTCATCACATGATCGAGGCATTGCAATTGATCCAGCGGCAGGATGCTCAACAACGCCGGCGGTAAAAAGGCGTGACTCAGTTGTTGATGGCGGATCAGCTCGACCAGTTGCAACGGATCGCGGCGCTGATCGTCGCCAGGCACGATCAGTTCGGCGCCCTGGAGCAGGGTCGGGAAAATATCGATCAGCGACGAGTCGAAACTCAATGACGAAAACTGCAGCACCCGACTCTGCTCGGTCAGCTGCACGTAGTCGGCGTACCACGCGGTGAAGTGCGCGAGGTTGGCCTGGCTGAGCAACACGCCTTTGGGATGGCCGGTGGTGCCCGAGGTGTAGAGCGCCATGCACGGCGCGTCTAGGTCGGGTCGTTGGCGCATCAAGGGTTGATCGAGATCCACATCACCGATGTCGATGCGGCTGATGTCGAGTCCCGGCATATGGGCCGCGAGCGGATGCTCACCGTCATGCAGCAGCAAGACTGCCCCGGCGTTTTCCAGAATGTACTGCTGACGTTGCAGGGGATGGCTCGGCTCCAGCGGCAGGTACACCGCGCCGCTGCCAAGAATCGCGAGAATCCCCGCATACAACGCGCTGCATTTTGGCAGGCAGACCCCGATCACCAACGGCCCGTGATGCTGCGCGAGCAACGGCTGCAAACGCTGCTGGATGGCGCGGCTGTGAGTGTGCAAATGCCGATAGCTCAGGGACGTGCCGGCAATGTTCAGCGCGGGTCGTTCGGCACACTGGATGAAGCGCTGCTCCAGGCGCTCGACCATCGGGATTTGGCTGAGCTCCAGCAGCGCGGGCGCCGCCGTGAGGTTGAGCCGATGGAAAAACGCGAGGTTCTCCAAGTAGAGCAAGTTTTCCACGTGCTCGAAGCGAGCGGGAACAGCAGGGTCGGCCAGCAGAAAATAGTCGGCATCGCGGGAGTAACGGCTGACCAGCAGCGCCACGTGATCGACCAGCTCCTCCACTGCTCGCAGACGCAATGCCTGGCCATTGCCCGAAGGTTCGTCGGTGATCGGCACGCGAGTGAACAGCGTCGAACCGTACATGCACAGCATGTCCAGCGGCGGCAGGCCAGAAATCCCAGGCACACCGATACCCAGTTGCAGCGTCAGTCGCGGTGCATCGCCGACGTCTTGAACAGGCAGGCTGGCGTCGTCGATCAGCAAATCAGCGTTACCCAACGGCTGCTCGTCGACGGCTGTCAGGCGCACCAGAGAATGACCGTGTTGTTCAAGTTCCAGCGCCAGGTCGGTCAAGAACTGGCTTTGTCCAATGAGCAGAATGTCGAGACGTCTCATGATGGGCTCCTCGTTAAACCAGGTAATCGCTGAGGGCGTCTTGCACGCACGGCGAATCGAGCAGCGAACTGCTGCGGAAAAACCGCACGATGTTGGCGACCAGCGGGTGATGGCGATTGATCGGGAAGGCCAGCCCCGACACTTCGCTCTTGAGGGCGTGGCGTGCGGCGTCGCTGATCTGCAAGGACTCGATCAGGCGGAAGTCGAACGACTTCTGGATGTCGTTGGTCAGGTAATGGCCAATGAACACCGGCAGGATGTGCGCGATGCATTGGCGGTCGTCTTCGCTCGCGGTGTGCCAGTAGATGCGCACCAGCCGCGCCCAGAATCCGGAGTGGCGACCTTCGTCGAGCAAGTGGTCGGCCATCAGGCCCTTGATCGACTGCTTGACCGTGTCGTCCTTGGCGAACGCCGCAACATCGCCGGTCACGGTGTTCTCGGCGATGGCCACGCAGATCAATTCCACGGCGCTGCGCAAGTGTTCCGGCGCAAGTGCCACGGCCGCTGGAATGGCCCGGCTGAGTTCGATTTCATCCGGCAGTTCGATGGGCGTGATGCCGGTCATGGCGACGGTCTGTTGCATGAAATCCATTGCCACGAGTGCGTGGTAATCCTCGTCCACCACCACGGTCATGGCGTCGTAGCGGCAGGCAAACGGGAAGGCCACGGCGAAGCGATTCTTGGCGATGCTGCGGGCGGTCTTGTCGACGATTTCGGTTTCGAAAATCACCACGTCGTTGATGAATTTGTAGAGCGTCTGCACCAGCGCAAAGTCGCGTTGCTCCGGGCATTCGCGCAGGAACGTTTCGCTCAGCACCAACGGTTGGCGGCTCAACGGGTAGATCAGCTTGTCGTCGTTCTCCAGCACACGCCGGGGGCGGGTACGGATGGTCGCGCGGCTTTCCCAGGCATCGGCGAAGGATTGGTAGTCGGCGGCGTTCATGCGTTCACCTCTGCAACCGGTTCGCTCATGCTCAGGCGCAGGCCGTCCCACAGGGCGATGCGACTTTCGACGGCGGCGATGGCGCTGGCGTAGACGTCTTCTTCGCGTTGTGGATCGCCGTCGACCAGCCGGGCGAGGAGTTTTTCAGCGGCGGGGCCGTGGTCTTCGGAATCGACTTCAATGTGGCGTTCGAGGTAGTAACGGAAGGTCGGCGCCTGTTCGATGCCGATGCCCCAGTCATCAAGAATTCGCTGGAACATCTGCGGGATGACGCTCTCGCGACCATGCAGAAATGCCGCCGCAACGCTGTGCCCCGGCGCATGCAACGCGGTGTGCAACGTGTTGCGCACGAACTGCGCTGCCGCCGGATCGACGTCCACGCTTTGCAGTGCCACGTCGTAACTCACGCCTTCTTTTTGCAGCGCGACGAAGCGTTCGACCACCGCCGTGCTGGCGCCGACTTCGCGCATGGCATCCAGGTACAACTCGAAATGGCTGTAGTGACCCTGGGCTGGGCGATCATCGGACTCCTCACCCAGCACAATTTCATTGATCAGCCGAGCCGCTTGCGGGTCTCTTGGCGGCAACCAGGGCAGTTGCACGCAGGTGAGCTCCTGTTGCAGACGTTTGGTCAGCGACATGAAATCCCACACCGCAAAGACATGGGTTTCCATGAAACGTTGAAGCACCGACAGCGAATGGATTTCGGAGAAGATCGGATGCGCACTAAGTTCTGCTTTCTTCTGGTTGAGGCGGTCTTTATTCGTTTTCATGAGTGAGCCTATAAGTGAACTGGAAATGCCGTTGGGGGTGTTTGATAAGTAAGCGGTCGTTAGTGTGAACTTTTGTTGGCGAGCGGATGCCTCAAGCGAATTGATATGGTGAATTGCATTAAGTCGTTAAGTGACGGTCTGGCGCCCGTATTCAAGGCGGCGGAGAAAAACTAATACACGAATAAAGTGTCGGGCAAGTTATTTTTATATTATTTGAAAGTTTAACTTTCTGGCGCACGACAAGTTCCAATAAAACTTTTCATCTGAGTTTCATTTGGATGTAGTTACTCCTTCCGGCTTATATAAGTCAGAATTAAAATAAAGAGTGAATGCCTCACTCGAAGCAACTTTCTAACTGAGTCGTTGAAGTGAATTGAGGGGGCGGAAGTTGACTGGGATCAACGCCGGTTCTTCCTTTCCCGTGGCAAGACTCCTTCCGTAGGTTCTTGGTGCGGGGACTGCGCCGCTCGTGCGGTGCGTCGCCCGTTCATTATTTGTTGGCAGCCCAAGAGTGAGCGTAAATCACGACAGCCGCTATCACCGGCGCGTCATCGACTCGGAGTCATTGTGGGTCTTGAGAGGGGTAAATCGAGGGCAGGGCTTTGGGGAGAAGCGCAGCAAGCGAGAACGAGCAGTTCGATCTGCTCGCTCAGGCTTGCCGGCGCGGTTTACTTGGAGGTTTTCTTGTTCAGCGCGTCGGGGCTGTTGAGGTAGCGTGTGATGACCTCGACGCCCCGGTTGAGGTGATGTTCGAGCAACTTCACCGAGCGTTCGACGTCCCGGTCTTCGACGGCCAGCAAGAGCGCCCGGTGGTCTTCCTGGGACAGTTTGCCCAGGCCCATGGCTTCCAGGTTGAAGCGCAGGAAGCGCTCCTCTTCGTTCAATCCGTCTTCCACCAGCCTCAACAGCCGTTGGTTCGGCGCCTTGCAGTACAGCGCCATGTGGAAGAGCCGATTGAGCCGGCCGATTTCGGTGTAGTTGTTTTCCGTTTCCAGGTCGTCGATATGACGGGCGGCCTGCTCGAAATCCTCCTTATCGAGCAACGGGATCGACAGGCGCAGGGCTTCGGATTCCAGCAGGATCCGCAGTGCATAGGTTTCCACGGCATCGCCCTGAACCAGCGGCGCGACGACCGCGCCTTTATGAGCGATCACGTTGAGCAACGCCTGGGCTTCGAGTTGGCGCAAGGCTTCGCGCACCGGCATGCGGCTGACACCGAAAAGATCAGCCAAATCTTGCTGACGCAGGGCGGTGCCGCAGGGAATGCGACCGTCGAGAATGGCCGAACGCAGGGTTTCTTCGATCACCGAGCGTGCCAGATGAGCGGGAATCGGCCCGTTGACCTTGATGCTGTTCAGAGGATTGGGCTTCTGTGTCACAACTACGCACCCTGTTTGACTGAAATGAATTTGGATCCAAGAGGACGCTAGTGACTGCCTGACAGGTTGTCAAACGGACAAAAGATCGCAGCCTGCCGTGGCCCCAATGTTTTTAATGACACCTGCCATACAAAGTTTAGCGCGCCAGCAGTGATCTCACCGTGCCATTGTCTTTTGCCGGGCTAACCTGCACCATCGACCGATTTCCACCTGCCTGACCTGGATGCCTCGCATTGGCGGTACGTTTCGCGATCCCTCGGACTTTGCGCTGGCTGTGCTGCGCGTTGCTGCTGGCCGGCGTTATGCTGGGCGGGCTGCATGCCGATTGGGATTTTTCGCTGATCAGCCGTCGCGCGCAGGCATTGTACGGGCCTTTGGGCGAAGGACAGCCACGCATTGATGCCTGGCAGCACTTATTGGTCACGCAAAAGCAAGTTGGCGAGCTCGAACAGCTTAAAGTGGTCAACCAGTTCTTCAACAAGCAGATGCGTTACGAGGAAGACATCGACCTGTGGCACGAGGTCGATTATTGGGAAACACCCATCGAGGCCCTTTGGAAGGGCGCCGGCGATTGCGAAGATTACGCGATCGCCAAGTATTTCAGCCTGCGTCATCTCGGTGTTGCCAGTGACAAGCTGCGCATCACGTACGTCAAGGCCTTGCGCCTGAATCGGGCGCACATGGTGTTGACCTACTACTCAAGCCCCGAGGCCATGCCGCTGGTACTCGACAGCCTGATCGATGCGATCAAACCGGCCAGCCAACGAACCGATTTGCTGCCGGTGTACTCTTTTAATGCCGAAGGGTTGTGGTTGCCGGGCGCCAAGGGCAACAAGAAAGTCGGTGACACCAAACGCCTGTCTCGTTGGCAGGATGTGTTGAAGAAAATGCAGGCCGAAGGTTTCCCGGTCGAGACGACTAACTAGGAGCACGCGCTCAGATGTCCTTGTTCAAACAACTGTTGATCGCTATCTGTCTGTTCCTGGTGATCGCCTTCACCGGTAGCTTCGTGGTCAGCCTGGAAAGCTCGCGCACCCAATACGTCAACCAGTTGCGCTCCCACGCTCAGGACGCCGCGACCGCATTGGCGCTGTCCCTGACGCCGAACATCGACGACCCGGCGATGGTCGAGTTGCTGGTCAGTTCGATCTTCGACAGCGGTTATTACGCGAGCATCCGCGTGGTCGACCTCAAGACCGATCAGACCATCGTCGAGCGCAGCGGCATTCCAGCGGTGAATAACGTGCCGGACTGGTTTGTCAAAATGATCGGGCTGGAAGCGGCCGGTGGTGATGCCCTCGTCAGCCGTGGCTGGGAGCAGGCGGCGCGGGTCGAGGTGGTCAGCCATCCGATGTTCGCGTTGGCAAAACTCTGGCAGAGCGCGCTGGGCAGTCTTGGCTGGTTGCTGATCTGCGGTGCGGTGAGTGCGGTGCTGGGTGCGCTGTTGTTGCGCCGGCAACTGAAGCCGCTGGATTACATGGTCAAGCAATCCCACGCCATCGCTCGCCGCGAATTCCTCAGCCTGCCGGAACTGCCGCGCACACCCGAACTGCGCCGCGTGGTGCAGGCCATGAATCAGATGGTCGAGAAGCTCAAGGCGTTGTTTCAGGAGCAGGCCTTGCGTAGTGAGAAACTGCGGGTCGAATCCTATCAGGACAACCTGACAGGCCTGGCTAATCGTCGCTATTTCGAAATGCAGTTGAACGCCCGGGTGAGCAATCCGGAGCAGGCGAGTTCCGGTTATCTGCTGTTGTTGCGGGTCAAGGACCTGGCCGGGTTGAACCAGCGGTTGGGCGGTCAACGCACTGACCAGTTGTTGAAAGCGGTTGGCGAGCAGCTGTCCCGAGAGTGTGCCAAATACCCGGAAACCCTGAACCTCGTGACGAGGGTTCGCGGCGGCGAGTTCGCCGTGCTGGCGCCGGGGCTGGTGCGCGAAGAAGCGCTGCAACTGGCGCAGAACCTCGACAGTGCCTTGGCAAGCCTACACGCGACGGGCGCTACCGACGTGGCCTCGGTGGCCTCGATCGGGCTTGCGCCGTTTGTTTATGGTGACTCCCCGCAAGCGGTGCTTGGGCTGGGCGATCAGGCGTTGGCTCAGGCGGAAAGCCAGGGTGAACCGAGCTGGGCGTGCCTCGATCACAGCGCCTCGGCTAGCGTCGGTGATGACCATCATGCCTGGCACAACTTGCTGGATCAGGCGTTGGATCAGAAGCGTTTCGAGCTGTATTTCCAGCCGGTGGTGGCCGCCCAGGACACGCAGTTGGTGCTGCATTACAAGGCGCTGTCGCGTCTGATCGACGACGAGGGCCAGACCATTCCCGCCGGGCGCTTCCTGCCGTGGCTCGAGCGCTTTGGCTGGACCGCGCGGTTGGACCGGCTGATGTTGGAGCTGGTACTTGAGCAGATGGCCGACCATGAAGAGTCGCTGGCGCTGAACCTGTCTTCAGCGACGTTGGCCGATCCGCAGGCGTTGAATAAAGTCTTTGAAATCCTGCGTCAGCATTCGAATCTCGGGGAGCGATTGACCCTGGAAATCGGCGAGGAGCAGTTGCCGGAGCAAGCCATGCTGGAAGAACTGACGCGACGCCTTCACGAACTCGGGTTCTCCCTGAGCCTGCAACGCTTTGGCGGGCGCTTCAGCATGATCGGCAACCTGGCGCGGCTTGGGTTGGCGTATTTGAAGATTGATGGCAGTTACATTCGGGCGATTGATCAGGAGGGTGACAAGCGATTGTTCATCGAGGCGATTCAGCGGGCGGCGCACAGCATTGATCTGCCGTTGATTGCCGAACGGGTCGAGACGGAAGGGGAGTTGATGGTGATACGTGAGATGGGGTTGTATGGGGTTCAGGGGCAGTTGTTTGGTGAGCCGAAGCCTTGGCGGTGAGGCTGATGCCGCCATCGCGGGCAAGCCCGCTCCCACAAGGGCGGTGCATAACCCTGTGGGAGCGGGCTTGCCCGCGAAGGCGTCAGTTGAGACAACAATGGCGGGGCCTTAGATCAACCCCGTCTCATCATCATCGATCAATTGGCTCAACCCACCCAACGCCTCACGGGCCTGGTTCCGATCCATCAGCTTGGCCTGGGCGGCTGCCGGAAGGTCGGTGACGCGGATCACACCCTTGCTGGTCAACACCTGGATCAAGTCGTCGAGTACCCGGATCATTTCCAGGTCGCTCTGCTTGAGCTGCTTGAGGCTGGTTTCCACTACTTCATTGGCATACCAGGCCTGGATTTCATGGTGGTCGGCCGGCAGTGTTTCCGTGGCCTCGGCGTAGGCTTCGGCTTCCACGCGCACTAACTGACCTTGGGCATCGCGTTGCACGTAGAACATTGAACATCCCTCGGAAATGGACCCGCGTCATGCTGTCAGCAGCATAGGCCAACTGGACGCGAGTATGCGGTGCGGCGACGAAATCGTCACCGGGGTGATGGACGCAAACGTGACGGCCGCCCCATAAGGGCGGCCGTTTTTCGTTGGATCAGCTGTTGTTGTGATCAATTTTGATGGTCGGGTCGCTGCCGGCAATCAACGAGTTGATGCTGGCGCTGGACCAGTTGTTGCCTTCCAGTTTGATCGTCACATCGGGTTGCGCCGCTGCAGCATCAGCGCCGTTGAACTTGCCGGCGGAGCTGACTTGCAGGGACGAAACGCCATCTACGGTGGTGATCTTCAGGAAGTTGTCGATAGTGCTGCCGCTCTCGTTCTGCAACAGATCACGCAGGTCGATGCGATCACCTTCACTGGCCTTGAAGTCCTTGATCACGTCGGTGCCGGTGTCGCCTGCTTTCCAGACGAAGGTGTCGCCACCCAAGCCGCCGATCAGCGTGTCGTTGCCAGTGCCACCGAGGAGGGTGTCATTACCGGCACCACCGTCCAGCGTATCGGTGCCAGTGCCACCGATGAGGAAGTCATCGCCGGCCTCACCGTTCAGCAAATCGTTGCCAGTGCCACCGAGCAGGATGTCGTTACCGCTGCCACCGTAGAGTTTGTCGTCACCGCCCTGCCCGAAGATGATGTCGTTACCAGCACCACCCAACAGCGTATCGTTACCATCGTGGGCGCCAGACACATCGAACGTGGAGTAGTGCTCGGTGACGTACTGGTGCACGTTGCTTGAGGTGACTTTGTTGGTCTCGATGCCGGTTTCCTTACCGACAAATGCCTGCAGCGCGGTGTAGCCCTCACCCGTCACGCCGGTGAAACTCACCAGATCGCCGAAGATGATGTCGTTGCCATCGCCGCCGTTGATAGTGTCCTTGCCTGGAAGGGTCGCTTCGCTGTGGCCGAGAATTGCGTTGGCCAAATCTTCCGGGTTGATATTGGCCAGCGGTTTTCCATCGGTGGTGTTATACGGTGCGAGGTCGCTTACCGAGACAGCGCTGTTCACGCCAATGGCTTGTACCTTGGAGTTTGCGGCAGCAAACAACGCGAACGCGGTTGCCGCATTATTCGCACTGGTGCTGTCGACAGAGCCGTTGCCTGCGTAATCCGACAGTTCATAGGTGCCGTCACCTTGGGCGTGAACTTGCAGGGTGTAGCCGTTGGCGCTGTACTTTTCCGACGTCCAGTTGCCGTTCGATTTTTCGCTCCATTTGTACAAAGCCCCAAAGGAATCAACTACCAAGCGACTCTCACCACCAATAACCATCCTGAACTCGGTCCCTGGCGTGTAGGAGCCTTGCTTCAACACGTCGTCGAGGTTGAGGTCCTTAACGATATTGGAGTTGAAGTCGACGACCAGCGGATTGGTTTGTTCTCTTTGCGTATAAGCGGTCGGCTCACCATCGGTGATGAAGTAGGTGAGGTTGATCGCGTTGGGGTTGCTCAGCGCGTCAGGCCCTTTGAACCAGTTCGCGGTGGTTTTGAACACGTCTTCGTAGTTGGTGTAACCACCAGACTGCATGCTGTTGAGGACCCCCTTCAATAGGTCCAGAGCGCCCGCTTTCGACAGATCGATCGAAATCGATTTGTTGACATGTGTATCGAAGTCCACGAGGAATACTTTCACGGTGCCAGCGATCGAGTTTTGCGAGGTGGCGCTGGCGATCAGCGAGGTGAACACCGCTATCAGGGAATTCTTCGCCGACGTTACGGAGGAAGCGCTCATGCTGCCCGAGCTGTCGACCATGAACGCGATGTTGTAATTCTGGCCCGGTATGACCGTCAGGCCGCCGATATCTGCCACTACGATGTCGTTGCCGCCGGTGCCGGTGATGTTGTCATCAGCCGCCGTGCCGGTGATGGCGTTGTAGACCGCCGGATTGATCGTGATCGGGATCTGTATCGAACTGCTGGCCGAATCACCCTGGCTTTCGGTCGAGACTGCCGTAACGGTCAGCGTATTGGTACCGGTGGCGTACGGTGCCGGGGTGTAGCTCAACTTGCTCACTTCCCAGCCGCTGAGGTTGACGACAGCGTTACCGGTCGTGCCGGTGAAGGTGTGCGTGCCATCGGTCAGGGTTGCACCTGCCGGGATGCCGCCGATGGTGGTGATGGTCTGGGTTTCAGAACCATCAGTGTCCGGCGACGTGACCTTCAAGCCCAACGCAACGCTGCCGTTCTCGGCCACCTGAGTAGTGGTGGCAGTCACGATCGGCGCATCTGCGACCGCGGTCACATTGATATCCAGGGTGGTGCTCGAACCGGTGCTGGTGGTGTAGGTCACAGTCGGAACCTTGCCGCTCCAATTGCTGGCCGGGGTGAAGGTATAGGCTCCGTTCGCCGCCAGCACCAAGGTGCCGACGTTGGCGATAAGCGCCGTGGCGCCTGCGGTGTACTCGGTACCACCCACCGTGAACTTGGCCACGCTCAGGACGTTATCCACATCGCGGTCGTTAGTCAGTACGTTACCGGTAGCGATCTTGTCCTCGAGGACTGTGTTGATGTCAGCAGTCAGCACACTCGGGTCATCGACCGGGGTGACGCTGATATTCAGGCTCGAGGTGTCGTTGGTGCCCGAACCGTCGGTGACGGTGTAGCTGACTGTCGGTACCGTGCCGTTGTAGTTGGCGACCGGGGTGAAGGTGTAAGCACCGTTCGCCCCGATGACCAGGGTGCCGACGTTGGCGATGGTCGCTGTGCTGCCTGCTGTGTAAGTGGTCGCACCGACGGTGAAGTTGACCACGCTGACCGGGCCATCGACGCTGCTGGTATCGGTAAGGACGCTACCGGTAATGGCGGTGTCTTCCAGGGTGGAAACCGATTCGTTGGCGTCGATGAAGCTGTCGTCGACCGGAGTGACGCTGATGTTCAGGGTCGACGTGACGTTGCTGCCGTCACCATCGGTGACGGCGTAGCTGACCGTCGGCACCGTGCCGTTGTAGTTGGCGGCCGGGGTGAAGGTGTAGGCACCGTTTGCCGCGATCATCAGAGTACCGACGTTGGCGATATTCGCCGTGGCGCCTGCCGCGTAAGTGGTTGCACCGACGGTGAAGTTGAGCACGCTGACCGGGCCATCGACGCTGCTGGTACCGGTAAGGACGCTACCGGTAATGGCGGTGTCTTCCAGGGTGGAAACCGATTCGTTGGCGTCGGTGAAGTTG
>NZ_JBBWCB010000106.1:0-19624 GCF_039888995.1 Pseudomonas rossensis
ACGCTGCCAAGGCGCAGTCCCTGAAAACCAGCGGCAACGCCTTGTGGGCCAACCTCGACCCGGCTCAGTCCGGTGGCTGGGACGGCGGTCTGGGGCGCCATACGCTGGACGGCTTCTCCTCCGGTGGCCAGGCGCAAACCATTACCACGTCCCTGGATTTCTCCAAGAAAGTGACCCGGGCCAAGCCGATTTACATGCCGGAAGAGGGCACCGAAGTCGAACAGGCGGCCATGGCGTTCCATGCCAAAAAGGATCATCCAAGTTTTGCCGTGCTGCCCGGTAATCAAATCGTGGCGCGCAACTTTGGCACCAACGGCGCGTTGCCAACGGCTGGCGCGCCTTACTTCGAACCTTGCATGGATGACCGGCAAAAACGCCTGACCAGCAGCGCCGGCACCGGCGAGTTCGCCAGCGGTGAACGGATCGACGGCATGTCCTTTACCGGCTCTTCGACTTTTACCGCCGACCGTCCACGGGTCTATAAGGCCGCAAACATTCAGTTCGATGCGGTCTA
Source organism: Pseudomonas rossensis (assembly GCF_039888995.1). Classification (NCBI taxonomy): domain Bacteria; kingdom Pseudomonadati; phylum Pseudomonadota; class Gammaproteobacteria; order Pseudomonadales; family Pseudomonadaceae; genus Pseudomonas; species Pseudomonas rossensis. The sequence continues at coordinate 515 of NZ_JBBWCB010000106.1, forward strand.
CAACAAGGTCGGTTACCACTTCCCGCAAGCGCGCATTCTCGCTCTGTGGGAAGACGCCTGGCCGGTGATCACCAAGCAGCGCCCACCTGAGCCTTTGGTGATGCGCATGAACACCTTCGACTGCGTGCAGTACCAGCAAACCAACCTGGTGCCGGCCACCTATGAGATGGACGACTATCAGGTGCGCACGCCGACCGACGTGATCGGCCAGCACATTCACCTGCCTAAATGGGACCTGGTGTCTGCCGATGGTTCGTCCAACGGCTGGAACTATGAAGACGGCGTGCTTTCCCCGGGGGCCGTGCGAGAACGTATCCGCGCCATCCGCGAGTTCAACCAGTGCGAAGGCACCGATCCACGTGACGGCACGCCGGCCTGCCCGAAAGCCAAGGCTCACCCGTTCTTTGGCCAATACGGCCGGGCCGACTGGGTCGGCGCGCGCACGGCGATGCAGCGCTGGTTTGTCGATCCGGTGGTGAACACCAAAGGTGTCGATCGTGGGCTGGGGACCATTTTTACCCACGACCACTTAGGCCCATCGACTCACCAACAGGTCGGTCTGTACGCCACTGTGCTGGCCGAGCCGGCCGGTTCCACCTGGTTCCACGCTGAAACCGGCGAGCCGTTGTACAGCGGCGCGCGGCAGGATGGCGGGCCGACTTCATGGCAAGCGGTGATTTCCACCGGTGACATCGATGGTGACGGCAAGAACGACAGCTTCCGTGAGTTCTTCCTTGAGTACAGCGACTTCCAGCACGCCTATGAAGCGGGTGTGTATGTTGGCGCCGGCCCCAATGGTGTGCCCGATCCGCAAGCCTTCCCGGCCACCGCCGACAGCTTCCGCTACGCGATCAACCCGCCGGTGCGCAATAACGCCAGCAACCTGCTGGAAGGGATCGTCGAAGTGCAAGGCGGGCAAGTGCCCGGTTGCCCAAGCCGGCCATGCCCACAAGCGATCTCGGTCGATGACCCTGGTATGTTCGTGGTCAATTACCGCAACGAACCGCTGGCCCTGCGGGTGTACGACCCGAACAAGATCGGCCCGGACGGCAAGCGCGGCATGCAGGCCGACGGCCTCGGCGGCGACCTCGCGTATGCCATGCAAAGCCGCACCGACCGCGCCATCCCGGCGATGAACCTGGCGCCGAACCAGGTGACCGCGGCCACCGGTCCCACCGGCGGCACTACGCTGTTCCCGCCGCACATCAACCGTGGCGGCGCAGAACCGGGTGACCCATTCACCCCGATGCTGCGTACCTATACCGGTGACAACGTGCGGCTGCGGGTGCATGCCGGCGGTCACGAAGAAGAGCACAACGTGACCCTGCACGGTGTGAAGTGGCTGCAAAGCGGTTCCGGGTTCGGCAACAGCTCCAACTCGGGCTGGCGTTCCTCGCAGATGGTCGGGATCTCCGAGCAATTGGGCTTCAATGCACCGGTGTCGATGGTCTCCAGCTCGGCCGCGACCACGGGTGACTACCTGTACTCGATGGACGCCTCCCTGGAAGGATACTGGAGCGGGATCTGGGGCGTGATGCGCAACTACACGGCCCAGCGCAGCGATCTGTTCGCGCTGCCGAACAACCCGAAACCGATGGGTATGCGCAACACTGTGGCGTTCGATGGTATCTGCCCACGGTACGGCGCCAACCCTAATGGCATCGGCACCCGGCCGACCGTGCAACGCAACTATGAAGTGGTCGCGGCGCTGGCCAACGACATCCTCGGCAACCCGCTGAACCTGTCCATCGGCGATCCGGCGGGGATTGGGCAACATGTCGGCGGGCCGTTGAATCCGGCGGGCGGCACGCTGGTGTTCAACTCGCGCCCCGTGAGCATTGCGCAGGTCACCGTGACCGACCCCGAAGACGGTGAGACCTTCACCATCGGCGGGCAAAGCGGGCCGCTGCATGACCCGACGGCGATCCTTTATGTGCGCAAGGGCGATCTCGACCCGATCACCGGCAAGCTCAACCCCGGTGTGCCTGTCGAACCGCTGGTGCTGCGCGCGGCGGCCGGTGATTGCATCAAAATCACCCTGGAAAACCGTCTGCCCATGATCATGCCGGACCTGACCCAGACAGCGGTGATGCAAGGCGTGGTCAAGCGTGATCGCAACAGCGGCCTGGGGGCGACCACCTTCAGCAATAACCTGATGCGGCCGTCCAGCCACGTTGGCCTGCACGCGCAACTGCTGGCGTACGACATCACCAAATCCGACGGCACTAACGTCGGCGCCAACCCGATCCAGACCGTGCCGCCGCGTGTTGGCAGTGTCGGCGCGTACCCGACACGTACCTATCAGTACTACGCCGGGCACCTGGAGCGTGAAGGCAAGCCAATCACGCAACTGGGCCGCAGTGTCGACAACATCAACGCCACGGCGGTGGAGTTCGGCGGGTTGAATTTCACTCCGGCGGACTTCATCAAACAGCCGCAGAAAGGCCTGGGCGGGGCGATGAGCATCCTGCCGATCGGGGCGACCTGGGTTGACGATGCGCGCAAAGTGACGGCGACTGTCACCGCTGCGGGGCAAACCACCTACCGTGACTTTGCGATGGTCTGGCAAAAAGCCCTGAACATCCGCTGGGCCAACGGTCGGCCGGTCGAAGGCATTGCCGCCGAAGGCTTGGGTGTGCCGACCGATCCGCAGGACAACTCGAGCATGGCCATCAACTACAAGGCCGAGCCGCTGTGGTTCCGCTTCGGGCTGGCACCGGATGCGCCATTCGGCCGTGCCGACGGCCATGGTTATGGTGACGTGCCCAATGCGCACATGGCTTACAGCAACGCGCTGGTGGGAGGCGATCCGCAGACGCCGGTGCTGTATGTGAAACCGGGGCAACCGTTTCGCACCCACATCATGATGCCCACCGGTGGCAGTCGCGGCACGACCTTCCAGCTTGACGGTCACGTCTGGTCGGTCAACCCGTTCCAGTCGGAGAAGAGCGATACCGGCGGTTATCCGACGAATACACCAGGGGTGGGTTCGGTGCGGTTCGGTTTCAACCCGATGTCGATGTACATCGGCGCCCGCGAAAGCATCCTGCCGGCGGCGCACTTCAGTTTCATGCACCCGAGCGCCGGGGGCAGCAACGCGATACCGGGCGATTACCTGTTCCGTGATTACGGCGCTTATGGCAACACCGCCGGGCTTTGGGGATTGCTGCGGGTGACCAACGAACCTGAACCGGCTCCGGCACCGTAGGAGTCGGGATGGGGTGGTGGATGGCACCCCCCCTGTGGGAGCGAGCTTGCTCGCGATGAAGTCACCTCGGTTTTGCGTGGTGAGGCGAATGACGCAATCGCGAGCAAGCTCGCTCCCACAGGGGCGCGTTACGGCAGGCTCAGATTAGAAAGGGGAGAAGCATTATGAACAGGACCATCAAAGTGGCCGGAGGTGCGCTGGTTGTAGCGTTGGCGCTGATCTGGCTGGGTGTGTGGCGCACGACGCCCCCGGCCATGCTGAGCGAGGTCGCGCTACCGGACACCTGGAGCGGCCAGACGCTTAAGCGTGACGGGGTGTCGGTGGCGCTCGAGGTGCGGCCTCTGGCGCAGGACGGGGTGCTGCGCGAGGGCGAGTTCGCCGACGTGCGCTTTCGGGTCACTGACAGCGCTTCGGGCCAACCCATGTCGGGCGTGAACCCGGGGGCCTGGCTCGATCCGGAAACTGTCGCCGCCGACCAGGCCCAGGGCCGTGAACACAGCTGCAAATCCCGGGTCGGGGTGTTTCTGAAATCGAGCATCGGCGCGCGGCCGTTGCTCGATCTGAACAGCTACTTCCTGCTGGTGATGAACCGCGATGCCAGCGTCTCGGTGGTCGACCCGTCGGTGTCGGTGGGCGGGATCACCAGCACGATGGCGCGGATCGATATCAAGCAGCCGCCGATGGATTGGGTGACGCCCCGTGACAACAAGCGGGTGTTCGTCTCAATGCCGACCGCCGATGAAATTGCGGTGATCGACAGCGAGCAATTCAAGTTGATCGACTCGGTGGCTGCCGGCAGCAACCCGGTACGGCTGGCATTGCAACCCGATGAGCGTCTGCTGTGGGTCGGCAACAACGCGAAATCGGTCGAGGCGTCCGGGGTGACGGTGATCGACACGCGCAGCCTCAAGACGCTCAAACACCTGGCCACCGGTGCCGGGCATCACGAAATCGCCTTCAGCAAGGACAGTCGTTTTGCCTTCGTCACCAACCGCGATGACGGGACGGTGAGCCTCATCGACATCGCCAGCCTGACCATCAGCAAGCAACTCAAAACCGGCTCGCACCCGTTGTCCGTGGCGTACTCGCCACTGTCCCAGGCGGTGTATGTCGCCGATGGCAAGGACGGCACGGTGACCGTGGTCGACACTGCCAGCCTCGCAGTCCGGCGGGTGATCAAGATGAAACAGGGCCTGGGCCCGATGGGTTTCAGCGCTGACGGTCGTTTCGGCATCGTGCTCAACACCCTGGAGAACCAGGTCTCGGTGATCGACGCGGCCACCGATTCGTTGATCCATGAACTGGACGTGTCCGCCGAACCTTATCAAGTGGTGTTCACCAAGGCCTACGCCTACATTCGCGGACTGGCGTCGGCCAAGGTCACGATGATCAATCTGTCGTCCTTGGGTGAAGGCCGTACGCCGATCAGCCAGGGCTTCGAAGCGGGGCCTCAGGCGCCACGGCTGGCCGGTGACCTGCCGCTGGCATCGAGCCTGGCGGTGTCGCGGGATGACAACGCGGTGTTTGTGGTCAACCCGGTGGACAACACCACCTACTTCTACGCCGAAGGCATGAACGCGCCGATGTCCGGCTACCCGAATCGGGGGCAAGTGGCGCGGGCGGCGATGGTCATCGACCGCAGCCTGCGCGAAGTCGAGCCGGGGCTGTACAGCGCCCGGATCAAACTGCCCACTGCCGGGCGTTTCGACGTGGCCTTCCTGCTGAACCAGCCGAACATCATCCATTGCTTCACGGCTTTGGTTGAGCCGGATAAAAACCTCACCCGGCACCCGGGTGTGCCGAAGGTGGAATTCATGCTCGACACGTCCACGGCCGCCCTTGGCAGTCCTTACGTGGTGCGTTTTCGCATCGTTCAGGGCAAGCAGAAGGCCCAGCGCAGAGGCGTCAAGGACGTTCAGGTGCGCTACTTCCGGGCCCCGACGTCCCGGGTCCAGCAAGTCGCCGCGCTGGAAGTGGGCGACGGCGTTTATGAAGCCCCGGTGACCCTCGACCAGAACGGCGCCTGGTACCTGCACGTACGCGCGGCGTCGCTGGGCGCGAGCTTCGACGACAAGACTTTTGCCAGCGTTCGGGTCCTGCCCGGCGATGCCCACTGAAAGGAGTTTCGACATGAACCGATTCGCACACCGTGGACTGCTGACGTTCTATCTGCTGGCCGCCGGTATCGGCCAGGCCCTGGCCCACTCGGAGGATGAACACGCCGGTCACGAAATGCCGGCCAAAAGCGCCCGTTCGGAAAGCGCCCAGGTCAAGTTCGCCGACGTGGCGCTGGTGGACCAGAACGGCAAAGCGGTGCGCCTGGAAAAAGACCTGGTGACCAACAAGATTGTGGTCATGAGCTTCATCTACACCAGTTGCACCACTGTTTGTCCGGTGGTGTCGTCGATCATGGGCAAAGTGCAAAAACAGCTGGGTGCCCGGGTCGGCGGCGAAGTGCAACTGGTGTCGATAAGCATCGACCCGCAGCGCGATGACGCCAAACGCCTGAACGACTACGCCCGCAACTTCCAGAAAGGCCCGGGCTGGAGCTGGCTGACCGGCAGCTCGCAGTCGATCAACGAAACCCTCAAGGGACTGGGCACCTTCAGCGGGGACTTCAAAAGCCATCAGCCATTGATTCTGGTGGGGGATGGCAACAGCCGCCACTGGACCCGCTACTACGGCTTCACTGACCCGAAGGTGCTGGCCCGTGAAGTGGAGAAACTCAGCGGTCAGCGCAACGTTCACGCCAAGCACACGGCCATCGCGATGGAGCAGCAGCCATGAGAGCCCTCGACTGGATCACCCTGACGGTTTGCTTATGCCTGTTCAGTTCGCTAGCGTCTGCCCACGAAGGGCACGAAGAGCCGGCCCCCGCGGTGGCCGCCGTTGCCGCAGCGCCAGCCAGCGGCACCCGCGATGCGAAAACCTGGTTCACCGACACGCCGTTGCAGGACCAGAACGGCGAGACCCTGCGTTTCTATAGCGACGCGCTGCAGAACCGCGTGGTGCTGCTCAATGTGATTTTCACCAGCTGCAACGATGCCTGCCCGCTGATCACCCGCAAGCTCAAGGAAGTGCGTGAGTTGCTGGGCGACAAGGCGGACGGCATCACTTTTATCTCCCTTACCAGTGATCCGCTGCGGGACACCCCGGCGGTACTCAAGGCTTACACCTTGAAGCAGGGCGTCGATGGCCCCCACTGGCTTTTTCTTACCGGCGACAAGGCGCAGATGGACCTTGTATTGGGGCGCATCGGCCAGACCGTGCCGACCCCCGAGCAGCATTCAACACAACTGATCGTGGGTGACGTGGCCAACAAACGCTGGAGCAAAATCCGTCCCGATGCCCCGGCCGCCGCCATTGCCCAGCGCTTGCAGTTGCTGACAATGCCCGTGGCCGGTCGTTGAGCCCGCGCCATGAGAACTTCACTCGCTCTCGGCCTGCTACTGCTCGGCGGCCTGCATTTCGCCGCTGATGCGTTGCCGCTGAGCCCCAGTGAAAGCGCCGGTAAACGGCTGTATCGCGAGGGTGTTTCCGGGAGTGGTGAGCCGATCATGGCCCGGGTCGGGGCGCCAGGGATGCTGTTGCCGGCCACCAGCCTGCCGTGCGCCAACTGCCACGGCGCCGATGGCCTGGGGCGGCCCGAAGGCGGGGTGCGACCGCCGGATCTCAGCTGGTTGCGACTCACCAGCACCTACGGCCAGCAGCACATCAATGGCCGTGCGTACCCGGCGTATACCGAAGACACGTTGGCGCGTGCCATTCAGGAAGGGCGTGATCCGGGCAACAATCGGCTCGACCCGGCGATGCCGCGCTTCGTCCTGTCGATGAATGATCAGCGCAACCTCACGGCTTACCTCAAACGCGTGGCCGAGGACCGCGACCCCGGCCTGACCCCCGACAGTCTGCACCTGGGCACGTTGTTGCCACGCCACGGACCGTTGAGCGAGGAGGGCGCCACGGTGGCGGCGGTGCTCAAGGGAAGCGTGGCGCGAATCAACGACGCCGGCGGGATTCATGGTCGACAGTTACGTCTGAGCATCGTCGACCCGGGCCCGGACCGTGCCAGTGCCGAGCAGGCGTTGGATCAATTGATTGAGCAGGAACAGGTGTTCGCCCTGATCGCGCCACTGGCACCGGCACTGGACTCAGACCTGGCCGCGCGCCTGGAACGGGCCGGCATTCCGCTGATCGGACCGCTGTCGTTGTTGGGTACGGCGCAGGTCAGTCGACAGATTTTCGAACCACTGCCAGGGTTGCGCGAGCAACTGATCGCCCTGGCCGATTACGCCACCCGCAATTTGCGGGTGCTCGAGGGACCGACGCTGATCACTTACCCGGACGAGCCCAGTCAACGGCTGGCGGCGCAGAGCCTCGGCCAGTACTTGCAGGATCGCGCCTGGCAAAAGATCAGTCTGAAAGTTTACGACTCGGCGCAAGACGAACTGCCACTGGGCTCGCGTTCGGTGTTTTACCTGGGCAGCGGCGGCGGTTTCAGTCGCCTCGCCGAGCGCTTGCAGGCGGCGGGGCAGGTGCCTTATCTGTTCGCTGCGTCGAATCAGGTGGCGGGTGATCTGTTGCAGGTGCCCAGTGATTTTTCCCGGCGGGTGTTTCTGGCTTATCCGTTCGTGCCCAGTGACTGGACGCTGGCCGGACGCCTGGCCCTGACCCAACTGCGCGAACGCCAGGGGCTCGGCGGTCAGCATGCGATGCTGCAAGTCGGCGCGTTCAGTTCGATGTTGCTGCTCAGCGAAGGCATGAAACAGGCCGGGCGCGACGCCAGCCGCGAGAAACTCATCAGTGCGCTGGAAGGCCTGCATGACTTCGATACCGGGCTGACCCCGCTGATCAGCTTCGGTCCTGGCCGCCGCCTCGGCTTGCGTGGCGCGCATATCGTCACCGTGGACTTGCCCGGCCAGCGCTTTTATCTGGTCGCTCCCTATAAACCCATTGCCGCTACACCCTGACTGGAGGTCTGGATCATGCCGCTCAAGACTCTGTTGCTCCTGCTCACGATGTGGGTTCCCGTGGCGTTCTGCAGCAATGGCCCGGCCGCCGCGCGGGTCAATGGCGAGGAAATTTCCGAATTGCGCCTGGAGCGCTATTTCGCCGAATACCTGGAGGACCAGGGCCGGGCGCTGGGCAGCATCCGCAACCCCAAGGCCTACAAGCAATTGCGTCAGGCGGCACTGACCGCCTTGATTGACAAAGAATTGCTGTGGCAGGAAGCCGTCAAGCGCGGGGTGGTGGTCAGTGACGCGGTGGTGCAACGCCTGGTCGATCAGACCCGGCAGGCCATGGGCGGTGCCGACGTGTTCGCCCGGCGCCTGGAAGAGGCCGGTTTCGACGAAGTCGGTTACACCGAGTACACCCACCGTGAGCTCGCAGCCCAGCAAGTGTTTGCCGACCTCACCCAGGTCGCCGGGCCTGACGAAAAACAGGTCCGTGCGTTCTATGAAGAGCATCGCGCCGAGATGAGCCGGCCGGAACAAATCCAGGCACGGCACATCCTGATCAAAGTGCCTCAAGGCGCGGATGCCGCCACAGTTGAAGCAGCCCGGCTACGCTTAGAGGAGATGCAGGTGAAAATCAGTCAGGGTGAGGATTTTGCCAGCGTGGCCCGGGCCGGTTCCGAAGACGCTTCCGCCAGCGAGGGCGGTGATCTGGGCTATTTTCCTCGTGGGCGGATGATGCCTGAATTCGAAGCGGCGGCTTTTGCCCTGGCACCGGGGGCTGTCAGTACACCGGTGCGTACCCCGCTGGGCTGGCATTTGATCTACCTGCAGAACCACTTGGAGGCGACCGATGTCTCAGAGGTGCAAGGGCTTGAAATGGTCCGGGCTTACCTTGCCCGACAGCAACAAGCTCAGGCTCGTCTACAGGTTCTCGCGCAGCTGCGATCAAGCAATCGAATCGAACGGGTTGACGATGATTGAAGGTTTCCCCCAATAGTGGGGAAATGCTTCAAGGTACATCCGAGTGCTTCCCCGCCTTTGGGGGATGGAGTTTCTGGATGAAATGGTTTTTTCATGAAAATCAAAGACGTGCAACGGTAAAAAACCGGCGCTCAGCCTGGCATGAAGTGTGCGTTAGCCTCAGTGAAGGCGCGTACTCCCAGGGCTGAAACATCGGACCTGCGGTTTCAAGGAGTCGACCTTGTTAAACAAAGTACTGGTTGTCGAAGACGAACAGCTCCTTGCCGAAAACCTCAAGGATTACCTTCAGGCGCAAGAGCTCGACGTCCGGATTGCACATGACGGTGCGGCGGGTATCGGTGAAGCCGAACAGTTTGCACCCGATGTGATGGTGTTCGATTACCGCTTGCCCGACATGGAAGGCTTTGAGGTGCTCGATGCTGTCCGCCAGAACAGGAAGTGTCATTTTGTGCTGATTACCGGGCACCCAACCGCTGAAGTCTGTGAGCGGGCCCGGCAACTGGGAGTCAGCCATATCCTGTTCAAACCGTTTCCATTGGCGGAATTGGCCCGAGCAGTCTGCGACCTTCTGGGGATGGAGCGCGAAGCCAAAGCAGGCATGAGCAATTCGCAAGGTTTTGTCGAACGACGCCAGAGCAGGACCGAGAGTTTCCCGCTGCAGTTGTACGACGGCAGTTGGGTGCTGGCAGATCGTCGACGAAGTCTATCGACCTCCAAGGCACCAGGCGACGAACAATTGCTCACCGGGGAGTAGTGGCGCGACAAGACGTTCCGGCAATCGCCGCAATGGCCTGCCGCGTCGACAGGGCTCAAAGCCCCCGGCGTTGGAGAGCATGCCATGGACCGTCTATCCCTTGTCGTCGAACCGGCGCTGTCGGACTGTGTACCGTCTCGATTTTCCAGTGAGCAACTGGCCCAGGCACGCTCCCTGGCCGCCAGTTCCGGCGAACGGGTACTGGAAGCCCTCGGGGGGGTGTGCGAGCTGGCCCCCATGCCCTTCATCCAGAGCCTCGGCGCGACCCTGCATTATCCGGTGCTCGACACCGACAGCCTGTTCAAAGCCACCCCGGTGTTCGACCGGGTCACCCTGGCCCAATGCCTGAAGCGTGAATTCATCCTGCTGCGTCACGACGATGCGGTCATCGGTGTGTTTGCCGACCCCTTCGATACCTCACGCCTGGCCTGGATCGACGACTGCCTGCACGGCGCGCCGCTGTACCTGGTGCATGCCGACGACCTGAAGGCCTACCTGGCACGCCACGAAGAGAGCTTCCACGCCGTGGAATCGCTCAACGCCCAGGCCGACGCCAATGTCGAAATCGATACCCTGCAAAGCCTGTCCCTGACCAGCATCAGCGAGGACGCCAGCGTCGTCGTCAAACTGGTCAACTCGACCCTCTACGACGCGCTGAAAATGCACGCCAGCGATATCCATCTGGGCACTACCGGCAGCGGCCTGGTGATCAAGTACCGGATCGATGGCGTGCTCAACAACATCAGCAAAATCCAGGGCAGCGAATTCGCCGAGCAAGTGATTTCCCGGGTCAAGGTCATGGCCGAACTGGACATCGGCGAAAAACGCGTGCCCCAGGACGGTCGCTTCAAGATCGGCATCAGCGGCCGGCAGATCGACTTTCGGGTGTCGATCATGCCGAGCATTTTCGGCGAAGACGCGGTGCTGCGGGTCCTCGACAAACAGGACCTGGCCGACAAGGTTTGCGGCGTGCAGTTGCAAGCCCTGGGCTTCGAAGAAGAAACCCTGCGCCATCTGCGTCGGCTGGCGGCCGAACCTTACGGCATGGTGCTGGTGACCGGCCCCACCGGTAGCGGCAAAACCACCACGCTGTACGCGATGATCACCGAGATCAACCACGGCGTTGAAAAGATCATCACCATTGAAGACCCGGTGGAATACCAACTGCCGGGCGTGCTGCAAATCCCGGTCAACGAAAAGAAAGGCCTGACTTTCGCCCGTGGTTTGCGCTCGATCCTGCGCCATGACCCGGACAAGATCATGGTCGGTGAAATCCGCGACCCCGACACCGCGCAGATCGCCGTGCAATCGGCGCTCACCGGACACCTGGTGTTCACCACCATTCACGCCAACAACGTGTTCGACGTGATCGGCCGGTTCACCCAGATGGAAATCGACCCTTACAGCCTCGTTTCGGCACTCAATGCGGTGCTGGCCCAGCGGCTGATCCGACTGGTCTGCGCCAGTTGCAGCGCGCCGGCTTACCCGACCGATGAAGAATTGCGCCTCTCGGGCCTCGATCCGCAACAGGTCGATCACTACCACTTCGTCCACGGCAAGGGCTGTGGTCATTGCCGGGGCACCGGTTACCGCGGGCGTACGGCGATTGCCGAACTGCTGCACCTCGACGACGAGCTGCGGCAAATGATCGTCGAGCGCCAACCCATTTCGAAAATCAAGGCCCTGGCGTGCAGCCGTGGCTTGCGCCTGTTGCGCGAGTCGGCACTGGAGCTGGTTGCAGAGGGGCGGACCACGCTCGAGGAGATCAATCGTGTCACTTTTATCTCGTGATCGTTTTGTCGCCGTGCTCGGCGCCAGTGGCGTCGGTCTGGGCCAGCGCCGTGGCAGTGAAACCTTGTGGCTGGGGAGTGTCGGCTTTATCGACGAAGGCTTCCATGCCTGGGCCGTGGCGCTGGACACCCTCGACCGTCTGCTGGGCGAACACACCCGTCCCGGTGCCGAATTGAGTGTGGTGATCTCCGGGCACTTCAGCCGCTTCTGTCTGGTGCCCTGGAGCGAACAGATCAGCAGCCCTGCCGAATTGCTCGGGTTTGCCCAACTGTGTTTCGAAGACCTTTACGGCGTGCCGACGCAACCCTGGAGCATGGTGCTGTCGGCCGAACCGGCGGGCTACGACCGGGTCGCCACCGCGCTGCCGCAAGACTTGCTGACGCATCTGCGCACGCTGGTCACGGGGCGTGGCCTGCGCCTGCGGTCGGTGCAGCCGTACCTGATGGCGGCGTTCAATCATTTCGATAAAAGCTTCGACGCCGGCGACTTCCTGTTCGTGGTCGCCGAGCCGGTGCGCAGTGTTTTGTTGCTGGCGCGGGAAGGGCGCTGGGCATCGGTGCGTTCGGTGGGCAGCAGCGACAGCGATGCTGCACTGACTGCATTGATCGGGCGTGAAAACCAATTGCAGGCGTCCACCAGCGAACGGCCGCTGAACGTTTACTTGCACGCGCCGGCACGCATTGACTCGCACCCTGACGTACCCGGTGTGCACCTGCGCACCCTCGAAGAACACCGGACATCCGTACGCGATGGCTTGTACGTCATGTCCCGGGCGGTGGCCTGACATGCGCGCCCTGATGCTCGACTTCCAGCCGCGCCGTCGCTCGGGCCCTCTGGGCTGGAGCCTGCTGGTCGGTGGCGTGGTGCTGACGCTGACCTGCGTGCTGGTTCAGCAGCACCTCAGCGAACAGGCCGCGCAACAGCAAGGCCACTTGCAAACCACTCAGCGCGTACTTACCGGCGACACGGGCGGCAAAGTCAGCCTGACCCCGGCCGAAACCCGCGAACAGGCGCACAACCTGGCCGAGATGCGCAAGGTGTCCCAGCAATTGCGCCGGCCATGGGAGCGTCTGTTCGCCATGCTCGAAGCCATGCCCCGGGACGACATTGCCTTGCTGACCCTGACCCCGGATGCCCGCAAAGGCCAGGTGCGAATCAGCGCCGAAGCGCGGGATCTGGAAGTTATGCTCGACTTCCACCGCAGCCTCGAAGCCAGCGACGAGCTGTCCGATGTGTCGCTGCTCAGCCACGAAATCGTCGCGAACGTGCCGGAACACCCGGTGCAATTCAACCTGTCGGCTAGCTGGGAGATTGGCGATGCAAATCCCTAGATTGATCGTCCACGAATACCTGCAAGGCTTGGGCATTCCCGGCCTGGCAGGGCTGGCGATGTTGCTGCTGGCGCTGGTGTATGGCCTGGTGGGCCTGATGCCGGACTGGCAGTCGCTGCAAACGCTCAGCCAGCAGACGCGCGAAGCCGGCGAATACCTGGCCAAAGTCGAAGACGGCAGTGTTGCCGCGCCGGTGGTGCCGCAACGTCAGCTCGACGACTTCCGCAGCAAGTTGCCGTCCCAGCCGCAGGCCACCGTGGCCATCGACAAGATTTACGCACTGGCGGCTCAGGAGCACATCACCCTGGCCCGTGGCGAATATTCCCTGGGCATCGACCCCAAGACGCACCTGGCCCGTTATCAGATTCTGCTGCCGGTGCGCGGCAGCTACCCGCAACTGCGGCGCTTCCTGCACGCCTTGCTCGGCCAGTTGCCGGCGGTGGTGGTGGAGGACGTGGAGTTCCAGCGTAAAAAAATCGCCGACACCGACCTGACCGGGCGGATCCGCATGACCCTTTACCTGTCGAGGTCATGATGAATCCCAAACGCGTAGTGGGTTGGGTGGCGTTCTTCGGTGTGGCGGCGGCGCTGACCTGGTTGCCTGAATACTTCACGTCGTCAGAGGAGGGCGATGCGTTGGTTGCCGCCGTGGCCACCCCGACCAACAGCAAAACCCGTGGTGCGCTGCCCGCCGCGTCCGCCGGCAAAACATCGGCAGCGGTCAAGGACCTGAGCCCGGTTGGCGACCTGTTCGCCTCCCGCAGCTGGAAGGTTGCGCCGCAGCTCGCCACCGTCACCGAACAACCCGTCAACCTGACCCCGGTGGTGCAAGTCCCGACGGCACCACCGATGCCTTTCCAGTTCATTGGCAAGCTGAATGACCGTTCCGACCTGCAAGTGTTTTTGCAGAACGGCGAAAAAATATACGTCGTACGCAAGGGGGATGTGATCGACGACACCTGGCGGATCGAGGGGATTTCCGACGTGGAACTCAGCTTTGTCTACCTGCCTCTGCATTTGTCTCAGACTTTGTCTGTGGGGAGCACGCAATGATCAGATCATGCCGTAGTACCATAGGAGCGCTGATGAACCTTTGCCTTTGTGCAGGACTGGCCGCGTGCAGTTCGGCGCAGGTTGCCAAGCAAGAGGCGACCGACCTGATGGCGTCGGGACAATACGAAGCCGGCCTGGCCCGCATCGAGGAAGGGCTGAAGGACAACCCTCGCAACACCGAGCTGCACCTGGCCCTGAACAGCAGCCGTGCTCGTGCAGTGACAGCGCTGTTGACCCAGGGCGACGTGGATCGCGCCCAGCGTGATTTCGCGTCTGCCCGCCAGGCTTACAGCCGGGTGTTGACCATCGAACCGAACAACCGCCGGGCCCAGGACTCGCTGCGCCAGCTCGATCACATGCGCAGCCTGGATGAAAAACTCGAACTGGCCCGTGGTGACCTGCGTCGCGGTGACATCTACGGTGCCGACCGCCAGGTGAAACAGATCCTAGAACTGGACCCGAAGAATGAAGGGGCGCTGGAGCTGCAAAGCGACGTCCGCCTGGTGCAAAGCCGCAACGTGATTGCGTATCCACAACTGCGGACCCGTCTCGATCGGCCGGTGACCCTGGAATTTCGCGAAGCCAACCTGAAAACCATCTTCGAAGTGCTGTCGCAGGTCGCCGGTTTGAACTTCATCTTCGACAAGGACCTGCGCCCGGACATGAAAGCCACCATCTTCGTGCGTGACGTGCGCATAGAAGACGCCGTGGAACTGCTGCTGCAACAGAACCAGCTGCACCAGAAAGTGGTGAATGAAAACACCTTGCTGATCTACCCGGACTCACCGCAGAAGCTCAAGGATTACCAGGAGCTGGTGATGCGCACCTTCTACCTGACCAGCATCGATGCCAACACCGCGCTGAACATGATCAAAACCATGCTCAAGACCCGCGACGTGTTCGTCGACGAACGCCTCAATACCCTGACCATGCGCGACTCTGAAGACGCTATCCGCATGGCCGAAAAACTCCTGCAATCGCAGGACCAGTCCAACCCTGAAGTGGTGCTGGAAGTGGAGGTGATGGAAGTCGCCACTCAGCGGATTCTCGACCTTGGCCTGCAATGGCCGAACACCTTCGGCGTGGTCAACAGCGACGGCTCGGCCGTGACCCTGCTCGATCAACTCAAAGGCATCAACTCCAGCCGAATCTCCATCTCGCCGTCACCGCAGGCCAAGATCAACGCCCAGGACAACGACATCAACACCCTGGCCAGCCCGGTGATTCGCGTCAGCAACCGCGAACAGGCGCGCATCCACATTGGTCAGCGCGTACCGATCATCAGCGCCACCTCGGTGCCCTCGACTCAAGGCCCGGTGATCACCGAAAGCGTCACCTACCTCGATGTCGGTCTTAAACTTGAAGTACAGCCGACCGTGCACCTGAACAACGAAGTGGCGATCAAAATCGCCCTGGAAGTGAGTAACGCCACGCCACTGGAACCGACCCGCCAGGGCACGATTCCGGTTCAGGTCGACACCCGCAACGCCCAGACCACCCTGCGTCTGCATGACGGCGAAACCCAGATCCTCGCTGGCCTGATGCGTAACGACCATGGCGCCACCGGCAACAAAATCCCCGGCCTTGGCGACATTCCAGGTCTTGGCCGCTTGTTCGGCAGCAACAAGGACACCGTCGGCAAGTCGGAGCTGGTGCTGTCGA
Organism: Pseudomonas rossensis; assembly: GCF_039888995.1. Lineage (NCBI taxonomy): Bacteria > Pseudomonadati > Pseudomonadota > Gammaproteobacteria > Pseudomonadales > Pseudomonadaceae > Pseudomonas > Pseudomonas rossensis. Next base: position 16,253 of record NZ_JBBWCB010000106.1, read on the forward strand.
TCACGCCGCGGATCGTGCGCAACCTGCCGTACCAGAGCCCGTCGGACATGGAGTTCACCACCGGTACCGAAACCAGCATGCACATTCAGGCACCGGACCGTGGGATGGACTCGGCGATTCGCCCAGAGGCCCTGAGCGCTCCGGTTGCTTCCACCCGCGTTGTCGTCGAGAAGCCTTGATCATGAACGCCTCGCAACGCGGTTTTACCCTGATCGAAGTCGTTGTGACGCTGGCCCTGATCGGCCTGCTGGCCGGCATGGCTGCGCCGTTGACCGAGACCGTGGTGCGCCGGGGCAAGGAGCAGGAACTGCGCACGGCGCTGTATCAGATTCGCGATGCCATCGACGCCTATAAACGTGCGTTCGACGCCGGCTACATCGAGAAATCCCTGAACAGCAGCGGCTACCCGCCGAACCTGCAAGTGCTGGTGGACGGTGTGCGCGATGTGCGCAGCGCCAAGGGCGCCAAGTTCTTCTTTTTGCGGCGCGTGCCCCATGACCCGCTGGCACCGGTCAAGCGTGACGACGAAGGCGGCTGGGGCGTGCGCTCCTACGACAGCACGGCTCAGAATCCGCGGGAAGGCGTAGACGTTTTTGACGTTTACTCCAAGGCGCGCGGCAAGGGGCTCAACGGCATCGCCTACCGGGAGTGGTGAGATTATGCGTCGGGAAAAGGGTTTTACCCTGCTGGAACTGATGGTGGTCATGGCAATCATCGCCACCTTGATGACCATCGCCTTGCCACGCTATTTCAACAGCCTCGAGGCCGCGAAAGAGACCACGCTGCGCCAGAGCCTGTCGGCCATGCGCGAAGCACTGGACCACTACTACGGCGACACCGGGCGTTATCCCGACTCCATCGAACAGATGGTCGAACAGCGTTACCTGCGCAACCCGCCGATGGACCCGATTGCCGAACGCAAAGACCTCTGGGTGCTGGTGGCGCCGCCTGACGGCGTCCCGGGCGGGGTCGCCGATATCAAAAGCGGGGCCACAGGGAGGGCGCGTGATGGCAGCCTTTATTCCGAGTGGTAAGCCCTCGAATGAGGCCGGGTTCACTTACCTGGGCGTGCTGTTTCTGATCATGTTGATGGGCATGGGCCTGGCCAGCGCTGGCGAGTTGTGGTCCACCGCCTCGCGCCGTGATCGTGAACGGCAGTTGCTCTGGGTCGGCACTCAATATGCCCAGGCATTGCGCAGTTATTACCGCAGTTCACCTGGCCTGGCCCAGTACCCGAAGGAGCTGGCGGACCTGTTGCAGGACGAGCGTTTTCCGTCGCCAAAACGTCACTTGCGCAACTTGTACCCGGACCCGATTGGGGGTGGCGAATGGACGTTGATGCGCGGTTTTGACGGACGCATCACCGGCCTCAGCAGCCCCTCCACGGACACGCCGCTCAAGCAGGCGGATTTTCCCACTCAATGGTCGGACTTCACCGGCATGGCGAGCTACAAGGACTGGCAGTTCGTGGCCGAGAAGGCCTTCCTCGATAGCGCGTCCGCGCCCAAAGGCCAATCCAAAAACGACTCGGGTGTTGGGGCGGTGTTGCCATGAACAGACACTGGCTACCGGCCCTGGTCCTGATGCTGATGACGTCCTTCGTGTCGGCTGCCGAAGAAGACGAAATGATGGGTTTTATCGTCGACGACACGATCTCGCACATCGGCCACGACTTTTACTACTCGTTCAGTGAACGCCTGCGCGCCACCAGCCCGATGGATTTCAACCTGGTGGTGCGTGAACGACCTTCGGCACGCTGGGGCAGCCTGGTGACCGTGGAATATCAGCAACGATTGGTTTATCGGCGCTTCCTGCCGCCGAACACTGTGGAGTTGAAGGACGAGGCCTATGAGGCTGCCGATCTGGTCCGCGTGCAGATCGTCCAGCGCAAGCTGGAAACCTTGTTGCAGGACACCACCGACCTTGAGAGGGACGAACTATGAACACTGGAACTTTCTCGAAACGCACGGGCATGTGGTTATTGGGGCTGGGCAGCTGTGGGCTGGTCCAGGCCACGGAGCTGGTCTACACGCCGATCAACCCGTCGTTTGGCGGCAACCCGCTGAACGGGACCTGGTTGCTCAACAACGCCCAGGCGCAGAACGATTACGACGACCCTGACTTGAAGAACCGTACCAGCGCGGCCGGCACGTCGGCCCTGGAGCGCTTCACCAGTCAGCTGCAATCACGGCTGCTAGGGCAGTTGATGGACAACATCTCCGCGGGCAATGCCGGGAGCCTGACCACCGACGCTTTTGTTGTGAACGTCATCGACGACTCCGGTGCACTGACTATTGAAGTGACCGACCGAGCGACCGGTGAAGTTTCCGAAATCCAGGTGAATGGCCTGGCCCCTTGACGGGGGACTTGGATCGATGGGGAGTTAAGGACATGAAAAAAATAATAGCGCTAGGGCTGATGTTGGCGGCATTACAAGGGTGCAGTTTGCGCGAGCCGATGGGGGCCGAGCAGGACACCGAATCACCGACCCTGACACCTCGGGCGTCGACCTATTACGACTTGCTGAACATGCCACGACCCAAGGGCCGGTTGATGGCGGTGGTGTATGGCTTCCGGGACCAGACCGGGCAGTACAAACCGACCCCGGCCAGTTCCTTTTCCACCAGCGTGACCCAGGGCGCGGCGAGCATGTTGATGGATGCGCTGCAGGCCAGTGGCTGGTTTGTGGTGCTGGAGCGTGAAGGGCTGCAGAACCTGTTGACCGAGCGCAAGATCATTCGCGCCTCGCAGAAGAAGCCGAATACGCCGGTGAATATCCAGGGTGAGTTGCCACCGTTGCAGGCGGCCAATTTGATGCTTGAGGGCGGGATTATTGCCTATGACACCAACGTGCGCAGTGGCGGGGAAGGGGCGCGGTATCTGGGGATCGATATTTCCCGTGAGTATCGGGTGGATCAGGTGTCGGTGAACCTTCGTGCGGTGGATGTTCGTAGTGGGCAGGTGTTGGCCAATGTGATGACGAGCAAGACGATTTACTCTGTCGGGCGCAGTGCCGGGGTGTTCAAGTTTATCGAGTTCAAGAAATTGCTGGAGGCTGAGGTCGGGTACACCACGAACGAGCCGGCGCAGTTGTGTGTGTTGTCGGCGATCGAGGCGGCCGTTGGGCATTTGCTGGCGCAGGGGATTGAGCGGCGCTTGTGGCAGGTGGCGGGGGATAATTCTTCGCCTGACAACAATGCGACGCTTGACCGCTATTTGACTCAGAACAAGGTTGTGCCTGAGGGTGAGGAAGAGTGAACCGAGGCGGCCTTCGGGCCGACCTGGCTCTTACAGATGTCCCCCGATACTGTAGGAGCTGAGCTTGCTCGCGATGGCGGCCTGACAGCCGACCAGTCTCCCTCAGATGTACTC
>NZ_JBBWCB010000107.1:0-19051 GCF_039888995.1 Pseudomonas rossensis
GACGAAGGCAGCATCGCCCCGATCATTGCGGTGCCGACCACGGCGGGTACCGGCTCCGAGGTGGGCCGTGCCGCGGTGATCATCGATGAGCGTACGCACACCAAACGCATCATCTTCCACCCGAAGATGATGCCGCGCGTGGTCATCAGCGACCCGGCCCTCACCGTCGGCATGCCGGCCAAGGTCACTGCGGGCACCGGCATGGATGCGTTTGCGCATTGTCTGGAATCGTATTGCGCTCCCGGCTTTCACCCCATGGCCGAAGGGATTGCGGTGGAAGGCATGCGCCTGGTCGCCAATGCCCTGGTGCGAGCCGTACACACACCCTCGGACCTGGAGGCACGAGCGGAAATGCTCGCTGCGGCCGCGATGGGCGCTACCGCTTTCCAGAAAGGCCTGGGCGGGATGCACGCCCTCTCACATCCGGTGGGCGCCCTGTACGACACCCATCACGGCATGACCAATGCCACGTTCATGCCCTATGTCCTGAAATTCAATCGCCCGGCCATCGAGGAACGCATCACCCGCCTCGCGGCTTATTTGCGTCTGCCCTCGCCCGGCTTCGACAGTTTTCTGGCCTTCGTCCTCAAGTTGCGCAAGGACATCGGCGTGCCCCATACGCTGGTTGAGCTGGGGGTGGATGACCGGCAGGCCGACCTGATCGCGGACATGGCGATTGTCGACCCTTGCGCCGGCGGCAACCCGCTGCCATTGACCCGAAATGGCGCGGCAGAAATTTTCGAAGCGGCGTACCACGGCCGTCTGTAGAGCAGTTGTCTGTCCATGGCCAAGGTGCGAACTCGCAGCATGGACGGTGTTTATCCGTAAGAGACAGGAGCAGTACGACAAGGGGTTGAAGGCCAGCCCATCCGGCACCGTAAAACCCGGATGGATGCGTATCAAAACCTAAGGGGCACACAACATGAATCCAGCAAGCCAGCCCGGCACGAGCGCGCCGCAAGACGATGACGTCAAGGTGCTGCACAACATGGGCTATGCCCAGCAGCTCTCACGACGCATGGGCGTTTTCTCCAACTTTGCCATTTCCTTTTCGATCATCTGCATCCTCTCGGGTGGTATCAACTCACTCGCTCAGGGCACCTCGGGTGCGGGCGGTGCGTCAATTGGCATCGGCTGGCCGATCGGTTGCCTGATCTCCGGGGTTTTCGCCATGGCCATGGCGCAGATTTCCTCGGCCTACCCCACCGCTGGTGGCCTCTATCATTGGGGTTCGATTCTCGGTAACCGCTTCACCGGATGGCTGACCGCGTGGTTCAACTTGCTCGGGCTGGTCACCGTGCTCGGTGCGATCAACGTCGGCACCTATTACTTCTTTTTCGGCGCCTTCGGACCGGCCCTGGGAATGGAAGACACCACCACGACCCGGGTGATTTTCCTGGCGATCCTGACCGGTCTCCAGGCCTTGTGTAACCACCTGGGTATCGGCCTGACCGCGAAGCTCACCGACTTCTCGGGCTATCTGATCTTCGCCACGGCGCTCGCGCTGACCATCGTCTGCCTGATCTCTGCCCCCAGTTATGAGTTCGCCCGGTTATGGACCTTCAGCAACTATTCCGGCGAGGCTGGCGGCAGCGTTTGGCCACAGGTCTCGAACGGCTGGATTTTCATGCTCGGCCTGCTCTTGCCGATCTATACCATCACGGGCTATGACGCCTCTGCGCATACCTCGGAAGAGACCCGAAATGCCGCCATGTCAGTGCCGCGCGGCATGGTCATGTCGGTGGTCTGGTCGTTGCTGTTCGGCTGGGTCATGCTCAGTTCGTTTGTGCTGATGCTGCCAAGCATGGACGAGGCGGCGAAGCATGGCTGGACCGTGTTTTTCTGGGCCATGGACACCCAGGTCAATCCGACTGTGAAGTTGGCGCTTTACGTGGCGATTTTCATCTCGCAATTTCTTTGCGGGTTGGCGACCGTGACCTCGGTCTCACGCATGATCTTTGCGTTCTCCCGTGACGGCGGCCTGCCCTTCTCCAAAACACTGGCCTCGGTCTCGCCGACCCTTCGCAGCCCGGTGGCAGCGATCTGGACCGGTGCCACGCTCGCGGTGTTGTTCGTCTGGGGATCGTCGGTGATCTCGGTCGGCGAAACGCCGGTCTATACCATCGTGGTGTCCTGCACGGTGATCTTCCTGTTCTTCTCCTTCATCATTCCCATAGTGCTGGGCCTGTTTACCTACGGGACTTCGAAGTGGCCGACCATGGGGCCGTGGAACATGGGGCGCTTCTGGTACACAGTGTTCGCCCTCCTCTCGATCCTCTCGATGGTGATCATTTTCGTCATCGGCATCCAGCCACCGAACGATTGGGCGCTGTACATCACCATCGGTTTTCTGGTGCTGACGGCCATCGTCTGGTTCGGTTTTGAAGCCCGACGCTTCCAGGGTCCGCCGATTGGCGACATGATCGTCAAGCGTCAGGCTGAAATTGCGGCGGCTGAAGAGGCGTTGAACAAACGGGCCGGGAGCTGATCGCCACAGCCATAAAAATACGGACCTGTGGGAGCGAGCTTGCTCCCACAGCGATCATTGCAACGCAACAGCGCGGTTAATGGCATGCTGAGCCCGGTTTGTGATTGAACAATCTCGAGATCAGGAGGAGGCATGCAATGGAACTGAAGTTCAGTCACGTCGATGTACTGGTCAAGAACCTCGAAGAAGCCTGTGCGTACTACGCGCAGATACTGAAAGCCAGGATCTCCAAAACGCTCGTCTGGGAACGAGGTGGCCTGCACGTGCGCTACGCGATTGCGCTGATCGGCCAGGAGCGTTTCATGCTGGTACAACCGTTGGCGGGGAATCTGAAGGAGCTATTGGACTCCTCGGGCGAGGGGATGATTTATCGCCACTGCTACTCGACACCGGACATCGAGAAGGCCTATGACGAATTGATGGTCGCCGGTGTTCAGCCAGAAGACGAAAACGGAGAGCCATTGGCCCGCGCGAACCTGCAATCCCCGTCCGGGGCACGCATCATCTGGTTGCCCAAGCGCTTCGGACACTTCTCTATCGAGATCCTGGAAAACAAGGCGCTGGAGGCATTTATCGAGGCTGCGTTTGCCTGAGTGAGCTACATAGATCAGCTCTCAGAGGAAATGATTGAGTCGTCACTGGATTCAGCAGCCAGCTTCAATCGGTCAGCTTTACTAATGTATTTAGACTTGCTTGACGGTGCCAATTTGGCACTGGCTTTTTTGGCGTGGGCCTTTAATAACTGCTGTATTTTTTTACGACGATTCATTTTTTCTACTCGGCTTGTCAGTTTTCGAATGATATCAGCTTGTGGTTTGCGCAAAAAAGCAGAAGCAGCCCCGGTGCCGCGGGTCGTGCGTTATTACTGTCACCCGCTTGACCCTCCGCCAGATCCAGCTTGAGAATCGGCCTCTTTGGAGCCTCGCATGCCCCCTCACTGCACCCTCCAGCCTCTGCCCTCCTCGACACTGTTTTCGCTTCGGCGATGGATCCTTTGCCTGAGCATTATCGCGCCCGGCATCGCCGGTGCAGAGACACGACCCGAGAACATGGTTTATCTGCGTACGATTGATCCGGGCATCGAGCAAGACATTCGCTATGCCAGCGCTCGTAACTTCACCGGGCACCCACTCGACGGTTACGCCGCGGCACAGTGCCTGTTATCGCTGGACGCCGCCAAGGCCCTCGCTCGGGTACAAACAGCATTGCGTGCGCAAGGCTACGGTTTGAAGGTGTTTGACTGCTATCGGCCCAGCCGTGCCGTTGCCGATATGGGGCGTTTTGCTTTGGTGCCGGGTGACCCACGCAAGGCCGAGTTCTATCCGCGCGTGGACAAGCAGGACTTCTGGCGTCTGGGTTACGTGGCACGGGTGTCGAACCACTCCAAAGGCTCAACCGTGGATCTGACACTGACCGGGCCCGATGCCCTGCCCGCCGATAGTTGGACGCCGTCAGCCAATCAAGTCGATTGTACGGCCCCCTATGGCCAGCGTTGGCGCGACGGCGCGCTCGACATGGGCACGGGGTTCGATTGCTTTGATGAGCGCGCGCATACCGACAACCCGACGATCAGCGCTGCCGCCAGGGACAATCGCCAGAAGCTCAGCAGGGCCATGGAGAAAGAAGGGTTTACCGGGTACTCGAAGGAATGGTGGCACTTCACATACAGTGGGGAAGGTTCTCCGAAGAACGTCATGGACTTCCCCATCACGCCGCTGGGTACACGCGATGTTCTCGACACCGCCAATCAGCTGATCGTGGTCACCACAAAAAACTGGACTGACATCCAGGGCACGGCCCAGCGCTACGAACGGCAGGGCAACACCTTTCGAAAATACGAAGGATCGTTTCCGGTGGTGATCGGCAAGAGCGGGCTGGCGTGGGGCAAGGGCCTGAGCAGCGTTGAGCAACGCGAAGGTCCGGTCAAACGTGAAGGTGATGGCAAAGCACCTGCCGGGGTATTCAAACTGGGGACGGCGTTTGGCTACGACAGCACGGCCGACACCAGACTGCCTTACCTTGCGCTGACGTCGACCATCGAATGCGTGGATGACAGCCACTCCGCACGCTACAACGAGCTTGTCGATGGAGCGACTGTTTCGAAAGACTGGAACAGCTCCGAACGTATGCGTCGCGATGACGACACGTATCGAAAAGGCATTTTCATCGAGCACAATACGCCGGCGTCCCCAGCCTCGGGCTCGTGCATTTTCTTCCACATCTGGCGCGGTCCCACCTCCCCGACGCTGGGTTGCACCGCCATGGATCAAGCGGATATTTCTCGCTTGTTCAATTGGCTGGATCCTCGCCAGTCCCCTCTGCTGGTTCAAATGCCCGAGGCGCAATACGAGCACTTTCGCGAAAGCTGGAACCTGCCCGAACGTTGATAGCGTCAGCATTGGCAGACGGTGTCTGGAAGTCCTGTCCATCGACGAAGGAACACCCAAGGAAAATTCGTATACCATATCTACAATTCAACCCTAACGATCACGACCGTGGCCCTGACAAAACTCAACGCTCCCGACCTTGGCAATTCGCCTTCGACGTCGGAAATCATCACCCGTCATCTGCGTGACGCCATCGTCGCCGGGCATTTCGCCGAGGACGAGCCGATTCGCCAGGACGACATTGCCCGCCAGTTCAACGTCAGCAAGATTCCGGTGCGCGAAGCGCTCAAGCGTCTGGAGGCTGAAGGCCTGGTGATGTTCCAGCGCAATCGTGGGGCGATGGTCACCCGGGTTTCCGATGCGGAACTGGCTCAGATGTTCGAAGTGCGCATGCTGCTCGAAGACAAGGTGCTGCGCCTGGCCATTCCTAACATGACCGAAGACACCTTCGCGCGCGCCGAACGCATCTGCCAGGAGTTCATCGGCGAAGATGATGTGGGGCGCTGGGCCGAGCTCAACTGGGAACTGCACTCTTGTCTTTACGAACCGGCGCAACGACCGTTTCTGGTCAGCCTGATTCGCTCGGTCAACGACAAGCTTGAGCGCTACCTGCGCATGCAGATGAGCCTGTCGGCCGGCAAGGAACGCGCCGATCACGAACACCGGGAAATCCTTGCGGCCTGCCGCGCCGGTGACGTGGACCTGGCGGTGAAGTTGCTCGACGAGCACATTGCCGGCGTCTGCAAGACCCTGTTCGAGCACCTGCCTCACCACCACTGACAGCTCGCCGCACTGTGCTGATTTCGTCATCGGCACTGGATAAAACCATCAAGCCGGCAAGCCCTCGCACAGGCCACTCTTTCGTTCACTCATCTGAACGGGCGTGGCCAACTTATGAAACGCATCACCGTGATCGACTCCCACACCGGCGGCGAACCCACCCGTCTGGTGACCGCCGGTTTTCCTGACTTGGGCAGCGGCAGCATGGCCGAACGTCGACAGCGGCTGGCGAAACAGCATGATCAATGGCGCGCCGCTTGCGTGCTGGAACCCCGAGGCAGCGATGTGCTGGTCGGCGCCCTGCTCTGTGAGCCGGTAGACCCGAGCGCCTGTGCCGGCGTGATTTTCTTCAATAACAGCGGTTACCTCGGCATGTGCGGCCACGGCACCATCGGCCTGGTGGCCTCGCTCGCGCATCTGGGCAAGATCGGCCCAGGGGTGCACAGCATCGAAACCCCGGTGGGCACGGTGCAGGCGACGCTGCACGAAGACCATTCGGTCAGCGTGCGCAACGTGCCGGCGTACCGTTACCGTAAAGCGCTGTCGCTGCAGGTGCCGGGGATCGGTCAAGTGACCGGCGATGTCGCCTGGGGTGGTAACTGGTTTTTTCTGATTGCCGAGCATGGCCTGCGCATTGCTGGCGATAACCTCGATGCGCTGACCGCCTACACCTTCGCCGTCCAGCAAGCACTGGAGGCTCAGGGTATTCGCGGCGAAGACGGCGGCTTGATCGACCATGTCGAGCTGTTCGCCGATGACGAGCAGGTCGACAGCCGCAACTTCGTCCTCTGCCCCGGCAAGGCTTACGACCGCTCGCCCTGCGGCACCGGCACCAGTGCCAAACTGGCGTGCCTGGCGGCCGACGACAAATTGCAGCCGGGACAGATCTGGCGTCAGGCCAGTGTCATCGGCAGCGAGTTCGAAGGTTCCTACGAACTTCAGGGTGAGCGCATCGTGCCGACCATTCGCGGTCGCGCCTTTATCAGCGCCGAAGCCAGCCTGATCATCGAGCAGGACGACCCGTTCGCCTGGGGCATTCGTCCGTGAACGAGGGCCTGGTGGCCGATGTGATCGTGATCGGCGCCGGCATCATCGGCGCCGCTTGTGCCCAGACGCTGGCGGGGCGCGGCTTGCGCGTGCTGGTGCTGGACGCCGGCCTGCCCGGCGCTACGGCGGCGGGCATGGGCCACTTGCTGGTCCTCGACGACAATCCGGCCGAACTGGCCCTCAGTCAGTATTCTTTGCAACGCTGGCGCGAACTCGCGCCGGCCCTGCCCGACGGCTGCGCCTACCGTTGCAATGGCACCCTCTGGCTGGCCGCCAATGCCGAAGAAATGGCCGTCGCCCACAGCAAATACCTGAACTTGCAGGCCCAAGGCGTGGCCTGCGAATTGATCTCCAGCAGTGCCTTGCACCAGCGCGAACCCGAATTGCGCGAGGGCCTGGAAGGCGGTCTGCTGATTAATGGCGATGGCATTCTTTATGCTCCGGCGACGGCCCGCTGGATGCTCGACACACCGAACATCAGCCAACGCCGGGCGCGGGCCAGCGAAGTCGATGGTAACCGCGTGCGACTCGACGACGGCCACTGGCTAAGCGCCGAAGCGGTGATTCTGGCCAACGGCATCCAGGCCAACGAGCTGTGCCCGGAGTTGCCGATCGAGCCGAAGAAAGGCCACTTGCTGATCACCGACCGCTACCCCGGCAAAGTCACCCACACCCTGGTGGAACTCGGTTACGTCACCAGTGCCCACAACGCCATTGGCCCATCGACGGCGTGCAATATTCAGCCCCGGCCGACCGGGCAACTGTTCATCGGCGCCTCACGACAATTCGGCACCACCGACCCGCAAGTCGAGGGCTGGATGCTGGCGAAAATGCTCAGACGTGCCACCGATTACATGCCAGGGCTGGCTCAGCTCAACGGCATCCGCGCCTGGACCGGCTTTCGCGCTGCCAGCCCCGACGGTTTACCGCTGGTGGGTCAGCACCCGCAACGCAAAGGTTTATGGCTGGCGGTCGGTCACGAGGGCCTCGGCGTGACGACCGCCCCCGGCACCGCCGACCTGCTGGTCGCGCAGTTGTTCGACGAAACGACGCCGCTGGCCGCACAACCGTATCTGCCGCAACGTTTTCTCGGAGAGCCCGTTTATGCCTGAATTGATGCTGGACGGACGTGCCCTGCGGGTTGCCGAAGGCACCAGTGTCGCCGCGGCACTGGCCCTGAGCGGCGATGGCTGCACGCGCACCTCGGTCAGTGGCCAACGCCGCGCACCGCTGTGCGGCATGGGCATTTGCCAGGAATGCCGGGTGACCATCGACGGTCGCCGGCGCCTGGCCTGCCAGACGCTGTGCCGTGACGGCATGCACGTGGAGACTCAAGCATGAGCGAATACGCCGACCTGCTGATCATCGGTGCCGGCCCTGCCGGCATGGCCGCCGCGCTCGCTGCGGCGTCAAGCGGTGCACGCATCGTCCTGCTCGACGACAACCCGCTGCCGGGCGGGCAAATCTGGCGTGACGGGCCTCAAGCCAATCTGCCGAACCCGGCGCGTCAGATGCGCGAGCGACTGGAGGCGTGCAGCAACATCCACCGTCACCCCGGCACTCGGGTGATTGCCTGCGCCGGGCCGAAACAACTGCTGGTCGAAGACGCCGATCGAGGCTGGGTGATCGGCTACGACAAACTGATTCTGTGTATCGGTGCTCGCGAGTTACTCCTGCCCTTCCCCGGCTGGACGCTGCCCGGTGTGACGGGGGTTGGCGGCCTCCAGGCATTGATCAAGGGCGGCCTGCCAGTGCAGGACGAGCGCGTTGTGATTGCCGGCAGCGGACCGTTATTGCTGGCCAGCGCCGCCACCGCGAAACACAACGGCGCCCGGGTGCTGCGCATCGCCGAGCAGGCCAGTGCGGCCGCCGTCGCCGGTTTCGCCGCGCAACTGCCACGCTGGCCCAACAAACTGATGCAGTCAGTCACGTTGTTCGACCGCCATTACCGTACCGGGACCTATGTACTGGCCGCCCTGGGCAATGAGCGGCTGGAAGGTGTGCGCCTGCAACAGCAAGGAAAAATCGTCGAACTGGAATGTGATCGCCTGGCTTGCGGTTTCGGTCTGGTGCCTAATACCCAACTCGGCCAGGCCCTCGGCTGCGAACTTGAAGATCAGGCAATCGCCGTCGATGCCTGGCAGACCACTCGCCGCGCCGATCACTACGCGGCGGGTGAATGCACCGGTTTCGGTGGCAGTGAACTGGCATTGGTCGAAGGCGCCATCGCTGGCCACGCCGCCGTCGGTGACCTTGATTCGGCACGAGCATTGTGGCCTCGTCGTGCGCGTTGGCAGGGTTTCGCCAACGCCCTCAACAAGGCATTCACCCTCGACCCGCAACTCAAGTCGCTGGCACAATCCGACACCTTGGTGTGCCGTTGCGAAGACGTGCCTTACGCAGCGCTTGCCGGGCACACTGACTGGCGCGACGCCAAACTGGCCAGCCGCTGCGGCATGGGCGCTTGCCAGGGCCGGGTGTGTGGCGGCGCGTTGCAGCACCTGTTCGGCTGGCAACCTTCGTCACCACGGCCGCCATTCAGTCCGGCGCGGATCGAGACCTTGCTGTGCCTGGACGACACCCCACCGGCCTGAATGCCGGCCCGGGGCTTTCGGGTCCGTCGCCGAGTCTTTATGATCCCGGGCATTGCCTCCAGACGCCCAGCGCCATGTATGCCTCGCTCACTACCTTCAAACCCTGCGACCTGTCCACCCTGCTGAGCAGTCTGCAGCCGATCGCGGCGTTGCTCGACACCCTGTCGGACGTGGTGTTTTTCATCAAGGACAGCGAGGCCCGCTACGCCTTCGTCAACCAGACCCTGGCCCGGCGCTGCGGCTTCAAACACAGTGACGAGCTGCTCGGGCTCACCGCCGACATGGTCTTTCCCGAGCGCTTCGGCCCGCTGTACACCGAGCAGGATCGACGGGTGCTGTCCACCGGCCGCGAACTGGCCGACCAACTCGAACTGCACCTGTATTACGGTAACCAACCGGTCTGGTGCCTGACCCACAAACTCGCGCTGCGCGACCTGCAAGGTCAGATCGTCGGCCTGGCCGGTATCTCCCGCGACCTGCAAACGCCACAGTCCAGCCATCCGGCCTTCCAGAAACTCGCGGCGGTGGACGCGCATATCCGCCGCCATTTTGCCCGGCCTATCAGCCTCGCCGAACTGACCGCAATCGCCGGGTTTTCCGTGGCGCAGCTGGAGCGCCATTGCAAACGGGTGTTCCAGCTCACCCCGCGGCAGATGATTCACAAGGCGCGCCTGGAAGAAGGCTCCCGGCTGTTGCTGCACACTGACCTGCCCATCACCGAGATAGCCCTGCGTTGCGGTTACACCGATCACAGCGCCTTCAGCCGGCAGTTCCGTGCCTTGACCAGTCTGGCGCCGAGTCAGTATCGCGAAAGCCGTCGCTGAACCCCAGGCAAGTGTTCCTTTAAGGGGCGCCTGGCGCCCCCACTGCTCCCTTCTGTAACACCGCCTGATACGGCCCGCCGAGGCGTTCTTCTCCTACTCCCCGCTCCCACAATCTTGTAAGACCTTTAGCTCAAGGCTTGGCGATTAATTCTCGCCTCTGTTCGCAAACAGGCACGTTCATTGCTAATCACATATCGTATACGAAATTCACAATACGATATCCAACAGCACTTTCCGACAACGAGGCCTCTATGAAAAACCCCGCATTTGCCGTAGCCCTCAGCGCTGTTCTCAGTACGTCCTTCATCGCCACCGCCCAGGCCGACAAGCTCGACGACATTATTGGTTCGGGCAAGCTGCGTTGCGCCGTGACCCTGGACTTCCCACCCATGGGTTTCCGCGATGAAGGTAACAACCCGGCCGGTTTCGACGTGGACTACTGCCGCGACCTGGCGAAAATTCTCGGGGTCGACGCGGAAGTGGTTGAAACGCCCTTCCCCGACCGAATCCCGGCGCTGGTGTCCGGGCGTGCGGACGTGATCGTTGCCTCCACGTCCGACACCCTCGAACGGGCCAAGACCGTGGGCCTCACCGTGCCGTACTTCGCCTTCCAGATGGTGGTGCTGACCCGCGACAACACCGGCATCAACAGCTTCGCCGATATCAAAGGCAAAGCCTTGGGCAACACCAGCGGCACCTATGAAGCCATCGCCCTTGAAAAAGACGTGAAGAGCTGGGGAAGCGGCACCTTCCGCGCCTATCAGTCGCAGAACGACACGCTGCTGGCAGTCGCCCAAGGCCACATCGACGCCACCGTGGTCACCAACACCGTGGCCGCCGCCACGATCAAGTCGGGAAAATACAAGAACCTGAAAATCGCCGGTAACGCGCCGTACACCATCGACTACGTGTCCCTGGGCGCCAAGCGCAACGAGTATGGCCTGCTCAACTACCTCAATCTGTTCGTCAACCAGCAGGTGCGCAGTGGCCGTTACAACGAGCTGTTCACCAAATGGGTCGGTACCGAGATTTCACCCTCCGACCTGACCGTGCCTAAGGTCTATTACTGAGGTGTCCGGCATGCCTAGGCCAACCTCTCTGACCGGTCGCAGCCTGGTCGCCGGTGCCGCACAAGGCGCCGTGCTGTTTGCCGATGTCGGGCTGAGTTTCTGGGGCGGGGTCGACCCGTACAGCGGCGAGGTCATCGACTGTCACCACCCGCTCAGCGGCGAACATCTGGCCGGCCGGGTGCTGGCGATTCCCAGTGGCCGCGGCTCGTGCACCGGCAGCAGTGTGCTGATGGAACTGATCAGCAACGGTCATGCGCCGGCCGCACTGGTGCTGGCCGAACCCGATGAGATCCTGACCCTGGGCGTGCTCGTGGCACAGACCATTTTCGAGCGTTCCCTGCCGGTGCTGTGCATCGGCCGGGAGGCCTTCGCCGCCTTGCGCGGCAAGGCCTTTGCTCGGGTCGAAGCTTCAACGGTGACCGTGTTCGACCGCCTGCCGGGTGATGCCTGGCAGGCACTCGACAGTCCGTTGCAGACAGCAGAAAAAAGCACCGCTATCGAACTCACCGAACACGATCAGGCGCTGCTCGACGGCGAGCATGGCAAGGCTGCCCAGGTGGCCATGCAGATCGTCCTGCGCATGGCCGAACTGCAAGGCGCCCGCCACTTGGTGGATGTTACCCAGGCACACATCGACGGCTGCATTTATACCGGACCTGCGAGCCTGCGCTTTGCTGAGCAGTTAGTGCAGTGGGGAGCAAACGTACGGGTGCCGACCACCCTCAATTCCATTTCTGTCGACCAACGCCGTTGGCGCGAGTTGGGCATTGATCCGGCACTCGGCGTACCGGCCAGTGCTTTGGGCGACGCGTACATGGCGATGGGCGCACAGCTGAGTTTTACCTGCGCGCCCTACCTGCTCGACAGCGCGCCGAAGGCCGGCGAGCAAATCGTCTGGGCCGAATCCAACGCCGTGGTTTATGCCAACAGCGTGCTCGGCGCACGCACCCTGAAATACCCAGACTACCTGGATATCTGCATCGCCCTGACCGGCCGCGCTCCCCTGATCGGCTGCCATCTGGACGCGCAACGTAAAGCGAGACTGCAAATCGAATTACCGGTTTTGGGTGAGTTGGACGATGCCTTCTACCCCCTGCTCGGTTACCACATCGGTGCCCTGGCCGGCAGCCGGATTCCGCTGGTGCTGGGGCTGGAACATAGCAAGCCGAGCCTGGATGACCTGAAAGCCTTCGGCGCTGCTTTCGCCACCACCTCCGCCGCGCCGCTGTTCCATATCGCCGGGGTGACTCCGGAAGCACTCGACCCGACGCAGGTGCTGGAGGCGGATGATCCTGTGCCGGTGGAAAAAATCCGCCTGAAGGATTTGCTACTCAGCTGGCGCGAACTCAACAGTGCCCGCGACAACCGGGTGGATGTGGTCTCGCTGGGCAACCCGCATTTCTCTCTCAGCGAATTCGCGCATCTGGCGCGGCTGTGTCGGGGTCGGCACAAACACCCCGAGGTGGTGCTCGCCATTACCTGCGGTCGTGCGGTGCTGGAGCAGGCGCGCGAGGCTGGACATATCGCGGTGATCGAAGCCTTCGGCGCGACCCTGGTCACCGATACCTGCTGGTGCATGCTCGGCGAGCCGGTGATCCCGTTGGCCGCCAAAACCTTGATGACCAACTCGGGCAAGTACGCCCATTACGCACCCGGCCTGGTGGGCCGCAAGGTGCACTTCGCCAACCTCGCCGAATGTGTCGACGCCGCTTGCAGCGCCACGGCCAGCGGTCGTTTGCCGGGCTGGCTGCAATCGGCCGCCTCTCTGGAGAGCCACGCGCATGTTTGATTACACCTTCCAATGGCGCGCGACCCTGCGCGCCCTGCCGGACATGCTCGCCGGCGCCTGGGTCACCTTTGAGACCGCCGCGCTGTCGATGATCTTCGGCGTGCTGATCGCCCTGGCCCTGACGGTGATGCGCGAAACCAAACAACCGTTGTTGCGCGGCATCGGCAATGGCTGGGTGTCGATCGCCCGCAACACCCCGTCGCTGTTCCAGATCTATGTCCTGTACTTCGGCCTCGGCTCGCTCGACTTGCATGTCAGCTCATGGTTCGCACTGCTGGCAGGGATCACCTTCAACAACGCCGGCTACCTGGCGGAAAACTTTCGCGGTGGCCTCAAGGCTGTGCCGGGCACGCAAGTGCGCGCCGCGCGCTCGCTGGGCATGAGCGCCTTTCAGGCTTACCGAATGATCATCGTCCCGCAGCTGCTGCGGATCGTGTTCTACCCGTTGAGTAACCAGATGGTCTGGGCGGTCTTGATGACGTCGCTGGGGGTGATCGTGGGGCTGAACAATGACCTCACCGGCGTGACCCAGGACTACAACGTCAAGACGTTCCGCACCTTCGAATATTTCGCCATCGCCGCGGCGCTGTATTACCTGATTGCCAAGGCGATCGTCGCCGTCGCCCGGCTGATGGCCTGGCGACTGTTCCGCTACTGAGGAGGTGAGCATGTTGACCACCAGTTTTTCCTGGAATGACCTGCTGTTCCTGCTTGATGGCGCCTGGGTCACTCTGAAACTCACGTTCTGGTCGATCATCCTCGGCTCCTTCGCCGGGCTGCTGTTCGGCTTGCTGCGGGCGCTGTTGCCGCGCGCCAGCCTGCCGCTGGCGTGGGTGCTGGACGTGTTTCGCAGCGTGCCGTTGCTGATCCAGTTTGTGTTGTTCAACTCGCTGAAAAGCATCGTCGGTTTGAACATCAGTGCCTTCAGCGTTGGCTGCATTGTGCTTGGGGTCTACGCCGCCGCGTACTTCACCGAGATCGTGCGCAGCGGCGTGCTTTCTGTGCCGTTCACCGTGCGCCGGGCCAGTCGCTCGCTGGGCCTGAGTTTCCTCCAGGACCTGCGCTGGATCGTCCTGCCAATGGCCACGCGGGTGGCCTTTCCCGGCTGGCTGAACCTGGTACTCAGCGTGATGAAAGACACCGCGCTGGTGATGTGGATCGGCATCGTCGAACTGCTGCGTGCCTCGCAAACCATCGTGACCCGCATTCAGGAACCGCTGCTGGTGCTGTGCATCGCGGGCCTCATCTACTACGTCATGAGCCTGGTGGTCGCTCGTCTGGGCGCTCGTCTGGAAAGAAGGTGGCAAGAAAATGATTGAGATCGACAACGTACACAAATCCTTCGGCAACCTCGAAGTGGTCAAGGGCGTCAACCTAACGGTGAACAAGGGCGAGGTGGTGTCGATCATCGGCGGCTCCGGCTCGGGCAAATCGACCCTGCTGATGTGCATCAACGGTCTGGAGCCGATCCAGAAAGGCAACATCCGCGTCGACGGTGTCGAGGTCCATCACAGCGCCACCGACCTCAACCGTCTGCGGCAGAAGATCGGCATTGTCTTCCAGCAATGGAACGCGTTCCCGCACCTGACCGTGCTGGAAAACGTGATGCTGGCGCCGCGCAAAGTGCTGGGCAAGAGCAAGGCGGAAGCCGAGGAATTGGCGGTTAAACAACTGACCCACGTCGGTCTGGGCGACAAGCTCAAAGCCTTTCCCGGCAAGCTCTCCGGCGGCCAGCAGCAGCGCATGGCCATCGCCCGCGCCTTGGCCATGTCGCCGGATTACATGCTGTTCGACGAAGCCACTTCGGCCCTCGATCCACAGCTGGTGGGCGAGGTGCTCGACACCATGCGCATGCTCGCCGAAGACGGCATGACCATGGTTCTGGTGACCCATGAAATCCGCTTTGCCCGCGATGTGTCCGACCGCGTGGCGTTCTTTCGCGATGGTTTGGTGCATGAGATCGGTTCACCTGATCAGGTCATTGGTAATCCGGTGCATGCGGAAACTGCGGCTTTCCTGAAATCGGTGAAATAACTAATGGCCCCATCGCGGGCAAGCCCGCTCCCACAGGGTTTGATGGTGTACACAAAATCGGTGGCCGACACAGATCACTGTGGGAGCGGCGGTGCGGCGATCCGACTTGCCCGCGATGAGGCCCTAATGGACAAAACAAGGAGCAGACAATGCGTTCATCGAAAGTGATTCACGTGGTCAGCTGTCATGCCGAAGGCGAAGTCGGCGACGTGATCGTCGGCGGCGTCGCCCCACCACCCGGGGCCACCGTGTGGGAACAGTCGCGCTGGATTGCCAAGGACCAAACCCTGCGCAACTTCGTGCTCAACGAGCCGCGCGGCGGCGTGTTCCGCCACGTCAACCTGCTGGTGCCGGCCAAGGATCCTCGGGCGCAGATGGCCTGGATCATCATGGAGCCGGCCGACACCCCACCGATGTCCGGCTCCAACTCGCTGTGCGTGGCCACTGTGTTGCTCGACAGCGGCATCCTGCCGATGACCGAACCGCAAACCCGGCTGGTGCTCGAAGCCCCAGGCGGGCTGATCGAAGCGGTGGCCGACTGCCGTGACGGCAAGGTCGAACGGGTGGAAATCAAGAACGTGCCCTCCTTCGCTGACCGCCTCGACGCCTGGATCGAAGTCGAAGGCGTCGGCTCATTGCAGGTCGACACCGCGTACGGCGGCGACAGTTTTGTGATCGCCGACGCCAAGCGCCTGGGCTTTTCCATTCGTCCTGATGAAGCCGCGGAGCTGGTCGAGGTCGGACTGAAAATCACCCGGGCGGCCAATGAGCAACTGGGCTTTGTCCATCCGCTGAACCCCGAGTGGTCGCACATTTCCTTCTGCCAGATCGCGGCGCCCCTCGTCTATGAAAATGGCATCGCCACCGGCGCCAACGCGGTGGTGATTCAGCCCGGCAAGATCGACCGTTCGCCGACCGGCACCGGCTGCTCGGCGCGCATGGCGGTACTGCAGGCCAAGGGATTGATGCAGGTCGGCGAGCGTTTTATTGGCCGTTCGATCATCGGTTCCGAGTTCCACTGCCGCATCGATTCGCTGACGGAAGTGGCCGGCCGCCCGGCAATTTACCCGTGCATTTCCGGCCGGGCCTGGATCACCGGCACTCATCAATTGCTGCTCGATCCAAGCGATCCGTGGCCACAAGGCTATCGACTGTCTGACACCTGGCCTGGGGCTTGAGCACAGCCTTACAAACCCTCACCAAAATCTCTGACCAACGGCTAGCAAAAAACCCCTCGTAACTGAAAAAAGCACTGGCCGAGTCTTTTCACTTGCAATATCGTATACGAAATACAATTAACGAACCGGAGGCAACAATGAGCAAGCGCATTAACTGGAGTGGTGTCTTCCCCGCGGTGACCACTCAATTCAACGACGACTTCTCCATCAACCTGGAAAAAACCCACCAGGTGATTTCCAACGTGATCCGTGACGGCGTGTCGGGCCTGGTGGTGTGCGGTTCGGTGGGGGAAAACACCTCGCTGACCGCCGAAGAAAAAATCGCCGTGACCGAAGTCGCGGTCGACGCTTCCCGCGGCCGCGTGCCGGTGATCTGCGGTGTGGCCGAATTCACCAGCGTGCAAGCGGCCAAGGTCGCCAACGCCGTGCGCCGGGTCGGTGTCGACGGGGTCATGCTGATGCCGGCGCTGGTCTACGGTTCCAAGCCGTTCGAGACCGCCGAGCACTACCGCTACGTGGCGAAAAACGCCGACGTACCGCTGATGGTTTACAACAACCCGCCGATCTACAAAAACGACGTCACCCCGGACATCCTGATTTCCCTGGCCGACTGCGACAACGTGGTGTGCTTCAAGGATTCCTCCGGCGACACCCGTCGTTTCATCGACGTGCGCAATGAAGTCGGCGATCGTTTTGTGCTGTTCGCCGGCCTTGATGACGTGGTGTTGGAAAGCATCGCGGTGGGGGCCGAAGGCTGGGTCTCGGGCATGTCCAACGTGTTCCCGAAAGAAGGCGAAACCATCTTCCGCCTGGCCAAGGCTGGTCGCTTCGCCGAAGCCATGCCGATCTACGAATGGCTGATGCCGATCCTGCACCTCGACGCCCGTGCCGACCTGGTGCAGTGCATCAAGCTGTGCGAAGCCATCGCCGGTCGCGGCAGCGCCCTGACCCGTCCACCACGCCTGGCCCTGCCGGAAGCCGATCAGGTTTTCGTCGAGCATATCATGGCCAAAGCCCTCGCCAACCGTCCGGAACTGCCGGACGTCGGTCTCTGAGTGATTGCCGGGCGGGTCCCTTGCGGAATCGGCCCGGCTACCTGTTTTTTGCGCCTCTACAGGAAACGTCAGCATGTCCAATCCTCACAGCACCGCCCGCGCAACCACACCCTCGGGACTCAAACGTGTCGTGGCCGCCGCGATGGCCGGCACGGTCGCCGAATGGTATGAATTCTTCCTCTACGGCACCGCCTCGGCACTGGTCTTCGGCCAGCTGTTCTTTCGCCAGACCGACAGCCCGATCGATGGCATTCTCGCTGCCTTCGCCTTGTATGCCGTCGGATTTCTTGCCCGCCCGCTGGGTGGTTTGGTGTTCGGTCACTACGGTGACAAGTTCGGCCGCAAACGCCTACTGCAACTGAGCCTGGTGGTGGTCGGCATCACCACGTTCCTGATGGGTTGCCTGCCAGGCTTCGACCAGATCGGCTATGCCGCGCCTGTGTTACTGGTGCTACTGCGGCTGATTCAGGGTTTCGCCTTCGGTGGTGAATGGGGCGGTGCGATTCTGCTGGTGTCCGAACACTGCCCGGACAATCGCCGAGGCTTCTGGGCCAGCTGGCCGCAAGCCGGCGTGCCGGCCGGTAACCTGGTGGCGACTGTCGCGTTGCTGCTGTTGTCGTCGAACCTGTCGGAGGAGCAGTTCCTCGCGTGGGGCTGGCGTGTAGCGTTCTGGTTCTCGGCGGTGGTGGTGCTGATCGGCTACTGGATTCGCACCAGCGTCGATGACGCACCGATCTTCAAGGAAGCCCAGGCTCGTCAGGCACAAAACAAGCAACAACAGCTGGGCGTGGTCGAAGTGCTGCGTCATCACTGGCGTGCGGTGCTGGTCGGTATCGGCGCGCGGTTTGCCGAGAACATCCTTTACTACACCGTCGTGACCTTCTCGATTACCTACCTGAAACTGGTCGTGCACAAAGACACCTCGGAGATTCTGTTTCTGATGTTCGGCGCGCACCTGCTGCATTTCTTCATGATCCCGCTGATGGGTTATCTGTCCGACCTGGTCGGGCGCAAACCGGTGTACCTGACCGGCGCAATCCTCACCGCGTTCTGGGGTTTCATCGGCTTCCCGATGATGGACACCGGCAACAACTGGCTGATCATCGGGGCAATTACCCTGGGCCTGGCGATCGAGTCGATGACCTACGCGCCCTACTCGGCGCTGATGGCCGAAATGTTCCCGACCCACGTGCGCTACACCGCGTTGTCCCTGTGCTATCAGGTGGCACCGATCTTCGCCGGCTCGTTGGCGCCGCTGATTGCCCTCACCCTGCTCAACAAGTACCACAGCTCGACACCGATCGCCTGGTACCTGGTCGGCGCCGCGCTGATCTCCATCGTCGCCGTCGGCCTGACTCGAGAAACCCGGGGTAAGTCGCTGCATGTGGTGGATGCTGAATCCGCTGCGCGGATCGCTGGACTGGACACCGCCGAACCCGCCATCCCGCGCCGGGGTGACTCGTTGGCTTGAAGTCGCCAAAAGATCGCAGCCTGCGGCAGCTCCTACAGGGATCGCGTATGTCCACAAATTATTGGGTGTACGCAGCTTGTGTAGGAGCTGCCGCAGGCTGCGATCTTGGCGATCTGGCAAACAGAAAAAGACTTGCCTGAGCCCCCTTTTCCAACAGGAGTTTTCCATGCCCCACATCATCGGCCACAACTACATCGGCGGTGCGCGCAGTGCCGTCGGCAACATCACCGTGCAAAGCCATGACGCGAGCACCGGTGAAGCGCTGCCCTACTCGTTCATGCAAGCCACCGTTGAGGAAGTTGAAGCCGCCGCCCAGGCAGCAGCTGCCGCATAC
>NZ_JBBWCB010000108.1:0-18851 GCF_039888995.1 Pseudomonas rossensis
TATAAAAATGCTTTTTAAGTATTATTAATGAATAAGGCTCCTTGCTAGGATCGCGTCACCGGATCACCGGACATTCAGCGACCCCTAACCCTTGGAGCCTCTATGTCCGGCACCGACCTTTCCCATCGCAACGACGTGGGCGGATTGTTCCGCGCGCATTACCCCTGGCTGTGCGCTCGGTTGCGTCGGCACCTGGGCGCCAGTTCCAGCGTCGAAGACATCGCTGCCGAAACCTTTTTACAGCTACTCGAATCGCCGGGGCTGACCCCGATCCGCGAGCCTCGTGCCTTGCTCACCACCATTGCCCAGCGGTTGATCTATCAGCTCTGGCGCCGCCGTGACCTGGAACGCCAACACCTCGATCAGTTGCAACAGCTCGATCAGCAGCAAGCGATCTCGCCCGAAGAACGGGTGCAATTGACCCAGGTGTTGCATGGCCTGGATCGCACGCTTGAACGCTTGCCTGGCAAGGTTCGCGCAACCTTCCTGTTGTCGCGAATCGACGGCCTGACCTATCCGCAAATCGCTGCCGAACTGGGCATTTCTCAACGCTCGGTCAGCGTTTACATGACTCGTACCCAAGCCCTGTGCGCCCGGCACAGCGCCAACCAACCCTTGAATTCCCTGACCCGGAGGTCCGCATGAGATCACTCATAACCCTGCTCGGCAGTTCACTGCTGGCCCTGAGCCTTGTGGCTACCCACGTTCCCGCGGCGGAGAAAACCGCGCCGATCCACTTCGGCGACATCACCTGGGAAAGCGGCAGCCTCATCACCGAAATCCTGCGATTGATTGTCGAGAAAGGTTACGGCTACCCGACCGATACCTTGCCGGGCAGCACCGTCAGCCTCGGAGCGGCGTTGGCCAGGAACGATATTCAAGTGATCGGCGAAGAGTGGGCCGGGCGCAGTCCGGCGTGGGTCAAAGCCGCCTCGGAAGGCAAAGTGTTTGGGCTGGGTGACACGGTCAAGGGCGCCACCGAAGGCTGGTGGGTGCCCGAATACGTGATCAAGGGCGATCCTGAGCGCGGCATCAAACCCCTGGCCCCGGAGCTGAAATCCGTCGCTGATCTGGCGCGTTACAAAGATGTGTTCCGCGACCCGGAAGACCCAAGCCGTGGACGCTTCCTCAACAGCCCGACTGGCTGGACCTCGGAGATCGTCAACAGTCAGAAACTCAAGGCCTATGACCTGACCGGCAGCTTCGTCAACTTCCGCACGGGTTCTGGCGCTGCACTGGATGCCGAGGTGGCTTCGTCGATCCGTCGTGGTAAACCGGTGCTGTTCTACTACTGGTCGCCGACGCCGCTGTTGGGGCGCTTCAAACTGGTGAAACTCGACGAACCGGCCTTCGACGCCGAAGCCTGGAAGACCCTGGCCGACGCCAACAACCCGAATCCAAAAGGCACGCGGTCGATGCCGGCAAGCCTGGCGATTGGGGTGTCCGCGCCGTTCAAGGCGCAGTACCCGGATTTGGTGGCGTTCTTCGAAAAGGTCGACCTGCCAATCGATCTGCTGAACCAGACGCTCGGCCAGATGAGCGAAAAGCGCCTGCAACCGCGTCAGGTGGCCGAAGCGTTTTTGCGTGATCAACCGCAGATCTGGAAGGGTTGGGTGCCGGGGGAAGTGGCCACTAAGGTGAGTGCGAGTTTGTAAATTTGTAGTGCCTGGAAAATAGCCATTGAGGCCTACACCGACTCCGCGGCCAACGCCGCCTTCACGGCTGGCCGCTGATCAACCCGCGCCTGAAACCGCGCCAACGCCGGCCACTCATTCAAATCGATGGCAAACAGGTGCGACCAGCGCAACACCGTAAACAAATACGCATCAGCAATGCTGAACCCGTCAGCCAGCAAATAATCCTGGCGCTCCAGCGTCTGACACAACACAGCAAACCGCTTGAACAGTTTCTCTTTGATGAGCGCTTTGATCTCATCCGGGAACTGCGAACTGAACAGCCCGCTCAGCCCGCCATGAATCTCTGTCGAAACGAAATTCAGCCATTCCTGCAACCGTACCCGCTCGAACGTCCCGCTCAAGGGTGCCAGGTTCGCGTCGGGGCGCAGGTCTGCCAGGTATTGCAGGATTGCCGGGCCTTCGGTCAGCACTTGGCCATTGTCCAGTTGCAATGCCGCGACGTAACCCTTGGGGTTGATGGCGAGGAAGTCCTCGTCGTTGGCGGTTCGCTTGGTGGTGTTGTCGACGCGGATCAATTCGAACGACAGATCCAGTTCGCGCAGCACGATATGCGGCGCGAGCGAGCAGGCGTGTGGGGCGTAATACAACTTCATTGGCAGGGCTCTGGCTGGGGATTTGCGCCAGTGTCATAGTGCGCGGCACCTTCGGTAAAATTAATCTTTCAGAAAATCGCCATAAGGAAAGCTACTGCCATGATGAATCTGATGCATTGGCGAATGGTGGTGGCAGTGGCTGACATGGGCAACATTACCCGGGCTGCCGAGCGAGTCGGCATGACCCAGTCCGGTGCCAGCCAGGCCTTGGCGTTGATTGAAGAAACCCTGGGCGTTCAGCTGTTCAGTCGGGAGAGTCGCCAGACCTTGCCGACGGCAATCGGCCTGTCTGTGATCGAACACGCGAGAACGATGCTGGGTGCTCTGGAAACCATTCGCAGCACTGTCGATTCCACCAAAGACATTCAGCGCGGGACGATTCGCCTGGCCAGTTTCCCCATGGTGTTGGCGACTTTCCTGCCGCCGCTGTTGCGTCAGTTCAACCGGCTTTATCCCGGCATTCAGGTGGTCGCGCTGGAGGTCAGCGACGATGAAGTGGAAACGCTGCTCGGCGCCGGGCTGGTGGATGTCGGCGTGGTGTTGAACCCGGTGCCCGAGCGCAATGCCGGTCGCCTGGGGCGTGATGCCTGGATGGCGGTGGTGCCTGGCGGCCATCCCTTGGCTCGCCGTTCCAATGAAGAAGGCGTCTCCCTGGCGGAGTTGGCGGAGCAACCTTTTGTACTGGCCACGGGCGGTTGTTCGACCAACGCTCGCAGCCTGGCGGGGGATGCCGGGCTGCAGCTGCTTGATGTGCGGGTCGAGGTCCGTGAATGGAGCAGTGCGTTCACCCTGGTGCGGGAAAACATCGGCGTGACGCTGGTGCCGGAGATGACGCTGCCGAGCCAACTCCAGGGTCTGCGGGTGGTGCCGGTCAAACCGCGTATCGATCGCGAATTTGCCTTGGTGGCCGCTGCGAACAAGCCACCCTCGGCGGCAGTGCAGGCGTTGATGAGTCTGCTTGCCGAGAAATGACTCATACCGATGCTGAACCGATTTTGTCCTCAATACTGGCCGACTAGTGGCCTTGCTTACCTTCCTCGCCTGTCTATGCTGACTCCTAACTAACTATGTCGACCGCCATGTGAAGGCCGTCATACACGTTAAAAGTGTGCGCAACCCAAGGCGCCGACTCTGAACAATACGGAGCTGTCCGGTCAATGGAATGTCTTATCAGATCGTTAGGGCTGGCCCGATTCCGGGCTATCGAGAGAAGGATGTCTTGATAAGAGCGTTGCAGCATGGACTCTCCGATTAAACATCATTGATCACCTGACCAAGTCCTTCCTGTGGAGGGATGCGTGTGCCTGTTCCTTGGAACGTAGTGGTGGGGCTGTTGAAAGACCAAAGAACTTTCATCAAACAAAAGACCGCGCTGAAGGTGATACAACCATGTTTAACCGACGTCACAAGACCGACCTGCTGGAAATCGAACGATTCAGTTGCGCGCTGACCGAGGCTAACGCGAAGTTGGCCGCAGTCAGCCGCTCGATGGCGATGATTGAGTTCACCCCTGAGGGGATCGTGCTCGATGCCAACGACAACTTTTGCAGTGCCATGGGATACAGCGCCGAAGAAGTGCGCGGTAAGCATCACCGGATCTTTTGCGAAGAAGCGCTATATCGAAGCGAAGCCTACGCCAAGTTGTGGCGTGACCTGGCCCGTGGCGAACCGGTGAGCGGGACCTTTTTACGCTTGAACAGGAGCGGCAAGGAGATCTGGCTCGAAGCCAGCTATATGCCGGTGTTCGGCGCTGATCGTCAGGTCCGGAGTGTGATCAAAGTCGCCACTGACATCTCAGCCAGGACCTACAAGGAGCACGAAAACGAGAGCATGCTTGCGGCGATCGGTCGTTCCATGGCCGTGATCGAATTCACCCCGGATGGCAAGGTCATCACGGCCAACGACAACTTCTTGAAGACGATGCATTACTCGCTCAACGAAGTGGTTGGCCAGCACCACAGTTTGTTTTGTCATCGTGCCGACGCCGAATCTCAGGCCTACAAAGCGTTCTGGGCCTCGCTCAATCGCGGCGAATATCACTCGCACCGTTTCGAGCGCAAAGATAAGCACGGGCATACGGTTTTCCTGGAGGCCTCCTACAACCCGCTGTTCGACACCAAGGGTCGATTGTACAAAGTGGTCAAGTTCGCCAGCGATATCACCCAGCAAGTCACTACCCTGCAAACCGCCGCGGAATCGGCCCACAGCACCTCTGTTCAAAACGACGCCTGCGCGCAGAAAGGTTCTCAGGTGGTGCAGCAAACGGTGCAGATCATCCAGGACATTTCCCGCGACCTCAACGAAGCGGCGCTGAGCATCGATGCGGTGAGCAAGCAGTCGGACATCATCGGCACCATCGTCCAGACCATTCGTGGCATTGCCGATCAGACCAACCTGCTGGCACTCAACGCCGCCATTGAAGCGGCCCGGGCCGGGGAGCATGGACGCGGGTTTGCGGTGGTCGCCGACGAGGTTCGCAGCCTGGCCGCACGCACCAGTCAGGCGACGCTGGAGATTGTCGATGTGGTGCGCAGGAACCATGACTTGTCGTTGAGCGCGGTGTCGAGCATGCAATCGAGTTTGAGTCGCACCGGGTTAGGCGTGGAACTGGCGAACGAAGCGGGGGAGGTGATTCTGGAGATTCAACAAGGGTCGCGGCATGTGGTGGATGCGATCAGTCAATTCAACTCGACCTTGCAGATAAGTTGATAGCGGCACATTGAAAAGGGTCCCTCGAAGGGTAATGCCGATCAGTTAAGCCAAAACGCGATCCGTAGCAGCTGGCGAAGCCTGCGTTCGGCTGCGCAGCAGTCGTGAAATCAGACGATGCGGTGTTTCAGGAAGACCGCAAACTCAGGATTTACGACTGCTGCGCAGCCGAACGCAGGCTTCGCCAGCTGCTGCGCAGCCGAACGCAGGCTTCGCCAGCTGCTACGGATTGTGTCGCCCGCGCTGTTAAAGCGACGCGAGGAACTTGTCGACCACCTGGCTGCTGCCGTTTTCGCTGCTGCTGTTTTCTTTCTCGGCCTGCGCCAGTTTGATCTTGTCTTGCATGCGCTCGGCAATCTCTTTACCGATCGCCAGTTGTTTTTCCGGCGGCACGGCTTTTAGATCATCTTCCGTCAGACCCATCTCTTGCAAAATACTGTCGCGCAACCGCTGTTCCGGTGTTTTGCTCATGTACTCCTTGAAGACGTCCGTGGCTGTTTCAACATCGGCCGGTAGTTGGGCGGACGAGGCTTGCAGTCCCACGCGGGTTTTCGCGAACGCTTCACCAACGTTGTCGCTGATCCGGGTCGCTTCGCTGACTTGTTGCGTTGCGATTTGGGTGGCGGAGTCCTGGACCTGCTTAGTGGTCTGCGCGTTTTGCGCCTGCACATTGTTTTGCAGGGCTCGCGCCAAGGAACAACCCGAGAAACGTCGCCGAGGCGAAAGCGGCCTGATCGGAGGGTTTATGGCGCGATCGAGATATCGAAGGTCTGAAACGCATCATCCACCGGCCGGTAACCCAACACCCGCATGGTTTCGCTGAGGTCCAGGCGCTTGAAGCGGTTGTTGGAAATGCCGTGGGCGATCAGGTGTTGCACGCCTTCGACCTCCACCGAACGTTGCAGCAATTGCACTGCATCGCGCGGGCTCAGCCAGGCGCTCAGGTCTCGGGCATTGGTCAGTTCATGACGGTCCGGGAATTCGAAAGCGCCGATCCGTATCGCGATGGTCGAGAGGTTGCGTTTGGCAGCATAGAACGCACACAACGCTTCGCCATAACACTTGCTGACGCCATACAGATTGGCCGGCATGACCTGCATGCCCGGGGCGATCTGCCGGTCCACCGGGTAGCCTTCGATGGTTTGCGCACTGCTGGCGAACACTAGTCGCTTGCAGCCAGCCGCCGCCGCGGCTTCGAACAGGTAAGTGGTGGCCAGAATGTTATTGGGCAGCAGCTCATTGAAAGTGGCAGTGGCGTGAGGAATACCGGCCAGGTGCACGATGACGTCGATCCCTTTCAATACTTCGCCCATGGCCGCGGGGTCGGACAGATCCAGGCTGACAAAACGGTGAGGCGCATCGACCGCAAAGTCGGGCTCGACGCGATCCGTCAGGACGAAGGTGTAGCGGTCTTTTGAGGCTTCGAAAAAGGTTTTGCCGATTCTGCCGCAGGCACCGGTCAGCAGTATGTTGAGTCCGTTCATGAGTCTCTCTTTTCAGGGTAGGAGTGTTGCGGGTTTGGCGTTATGGCAGGCCGTTGCAGCCGTGTTTCAAGAATCCCGGGCGTTGTGCCAGGCGTTGGAAATACTCGTCGATGGCCGGGTAATCGGGCCGCTCCATCGGTGTCATCAGCCAGCGGTTGACCGACAGCCCGATGACGATGTCCGCCAGTGTGAAGTGTGGCCCGGCGACATACGCTTTGGTGGTCACGAGCTGATGCTCGAGGATACCCATCTTCTGGTTCCAGACACGCACGCCGGCGGCGATGTGATGCGGGTCCTGGAACTCCGGATCTTTGCGTACCAACGCCGTGAACGCGTAGCTCCAGGAGGCGTTGAGTTCGGTGGCTTGCCAATCCATCCACTGCTCCACCCGAGCGCGTGCTGCTGGTTCGTGGGGCAGCAGATTGGTGTTTTGGTGTTTACCGGCCAGATAGCGGCAGATGGTGTTGGACTCCCACAGCACGCCTGCCTCATCGATGATCACGGGCACCAGTGCGTTGGGATTGAGCCTGAGAAACTCCGGCGTGTGGGTCGACGCATAACCGCCGCCCCAGTCTTCACGTTCGTAGGCAACACCCAGTTCCTCACAGGTCCACAGGACTTTTCTGACGTTGATGGACGAAGCTTTACCCAGAATCTTCAGTGCATGTTCCATTGAGCTACTCCGTTAGCGATTTGACGCTTCAGGAATCTAACAGACATTCAGCGTTTTCAAACCGGATCCGGCAGCGCCGAAGTTGGCAAACCAAACGTGCGATCAAACAACCAGTTGAAGGCGAAGGTGTAGCACGGGATGAAAATGATCAGCGCCGCGTCCAGCAGGAAGGCTTGCACCAGGCTGATGTTCATCCACCAGGCGATCAACGGGATGAGGAACACTATCAAGGTTAGTTGAAAACCCACGGCATGGGCGATGCGCCGTTTAACGGTGCGGGTTCGCG
This sequence comes from Pseudomonas rossensis, assembly GCF_039888995.1. Taxonomy (NCBI): domain Bacteria; kingdom Pseudomonadati; phylum Pseudomonadota; class Gammaproteobacteria; order Pseudomonadales; family Pseudomonadaceae; genus Pseudomonas; species Pseudomonas rossensis. The sequence continues at coordinate 7,443 of NZ_JBBWCB010000108.1, forward strand.
AAGGCTGACGACTTTCCCAGCGCTCAAACAGCGTGGTGTAGATGAAATTCCAGGTCACCGCGATGGTGGTGATGATCACTGCCAACGGGCCAGTGCTGCCGGGCGAGGTGCCGGACAACAACGCCAGACCCAGGGCCGAGAAGGTCATGCCGATGACCTCGTAAAGGGACACGTAGAGCAGTTTTCGTTTAACGCCTTGCATGGGAATTGCCTCTTTCTGCGAACTTGAAGCCAGGAGCACTGGTGAAGGCGACGAAAGATAGCTTCAATAGGGCTGACAGTAAAAGTCATTAGCTTTCAGTTTTATTGATAGGACGACGGATGAATTTCAACAGTGACAGCATCGAGTTGTTCCTCGCGGTGATCGAGCGCGGCTCGTTTTCCGCCGCTGCTCGGGCGCTGGGTAAAGTGCCGTCGGCGGTGAGCATGGGCATCGCCAACCTGGAAGCCGAACTTGGATATCCACTGTTCGATCGCAGCCATCGCGAGCCGGTGCCGACGGCGATGGCCAGCGCATTGGTGCCGCATGCGCGACTGATTGCCGAGCAGCTCAAACAGCTGCAAGTGCATGCGGTCGAGTTGTCGCTGGGGCTGGAAAGCAAGTTGTCGATCGGTGTCGTGGCGGACATCGACAAGGGCCGCGTGATGGCGGCGATCAAGGTCATCGCCGAGCGTCATCCGTTACTGGACATCGAAATGCTCAGCGCGCCGCAGGATGATGTGCTGGCGATGCTCCACAGCGGCCGGGTCAGCGTTTGCCTGGCGTTCGCCGGGCTGAGCATGAACGTGCTGGAGCGGTTCCAGTTCGTTGGCACCGAACGGATGATCGCCACGCTGGCGGCGGACAATCCGTTGTTTCAAGGCCAGGATGTGTATCTCGAAGATTTGGTCCACGTACGGCAAATCATCGTCGCCAGCCGCGACCTGCCGATCAGCGAAACCCGGCCACTGGTGGCCGAGTCTTACTGGCGCACCGACACCTTGGCCATGGCGCTGGAAATGGTCGAAGCCGGATTGGGCTGGGGCAATTTTCCACTGTCGGTGGTCCAGTCGTTGCTGGATGCTGGAAGGCTCAAGCGCCTGAGCTTTCGCAACATCGAGAACGGGTTGGTGCTGCCGGTGCATGCGGTGTGGCTCAAGAGCCAGCCGCTGCAAAAAGGGGCGTTGGCGTTTGTGCAACTCATGTCCAACGCGTAACCCCTGTAGGAGCTGCCGAAGGCTGCGATCTTTTGATCTTGATTTTCAGCGATTCCGAAATGATCAAAATCAAAAGATCGCAGCCTTTGGCAGCTCCTACAGGGAGCAATGTGCCAGTGGCAAACTACGTACTCTCCCTCACCTTCAACTCAAACCCCATGTCCTGCACCGGTTTGGCCACCGTGTTGCCAGCCATCAACGTCAACATCTGCTCCGCCGCGCGGCGGCCGATGGCTTCTCGCGGGGTGCTGATGCTGCTCAGGCGCGGGACCATGTGGGCCGAGGCCGGCAGGTCGTTGAAGCCGAGGATCGCCACTTGTTCGGGGATTTTGATCCCGCAGCGCATGGCTTCGAGCAGTGCGCCCTGGGCCAGGTCGTCGTTACCGAAGAAGATCGCGTCGACATCGGGATGAGTGGCGAGCAGTTGCAGGAACAGTTCGCCACCAAGGCCGACGGAGGAAGAGCGAGGTGTCAGTACTTCCAGGTCCGGGTCATACAAACCGGCCTTTTGCAGGGCTTTGCGGAAACCTTCGCCGCGCAGCAACGTGCGTTGATCGAGTTGCGCGCCGATGTAGGCCAGGCGCTTACGACCGCGGGACAGCAAATGCCCGGCCGCTGTCTCGCCAGCAGCGAGTTGCGAAAAGCCCACGCAATTGAGTCCGGCTGCGCTGTCCAGTTCCATCATGTACACGCAGGGAATGTTGCTGGCCTCGATCATCCGGCGCGAACTTTCGGTGCGGTCGAAACCGGTCAGCAGCAAACCGCGAGGCTGATACGCCATATAGTTGCGCAGCAGATTTTCTTCTTCATCACGTGAGTAATGGAAGTTGCCGATCAGCACCTCAAAGCCTTTGGGGCGCAAAACCTGATGAATGGCTTCCAGCGTGTCGATGAACAATAAGTTGGACAGTGACGGCACCAATACCACCACCGAATGGCTCTGGGCCGAGGCTAACGCGCGGGCGGCAGGGTTGACCACGTAGTTGAGGTCAAGCGCCGCTTTCTGCACTTTTTCCACCAGTTCGGTGGCCACCGTGCTGACCCCGCGCAGGGCGCGAGAGGCGGTGATCGGGCTGACACCGGCCAGGCGTGCGACTTCGTTCAAAGTGGGGCGGCCAGTGGTGCGCGTATTTTTATCGTTTTTAGAGGAGATCATCGGACGGCTTGCCAAACAAAATTCGAGGCACTAAGGTAGCGCTGTCTCGACGTAGCTGCAAATGCGTGAGCGGGGTTTGCCTGATCCCCGTTTTTTGGCGTTGGGAACGAACATGCTGCAACCCACAAAAATGACAAGAAGGCGTCGGCAACTTCTGCTTTTGATCTAGTGTCGTAACTGGCAAAGGTAGCGCTGTCTGCGCGCTGAGGTGTTACATGAATCATCCCATCACCGCCCTGGTCATCATGGGCGTTGCCGGTTGCGGCAAGACTTGCGTCAGCGAGGCCTTGTGCCAACTCAGCGGCGCGACCGCCATTGAAGGCGACACTTTCCACCCTGCCGCCAATATCGAAAAGATGAGCGCGGGTATCCCCCTGAACGACGACGACCGTGCCGGCTGGCTCGACAGCCTGTGCGATGAATTGCGCCGCATCGACGCCAAGGGCGAACGCCCGGTGCTGACCTGCTCGGCCCTCAAACACATTTACCGCGAACGTCTGCGCAGCGCCTTGCCGGGCCTGGGCTTCGTGTTCCTTGAACTGACCCCTGAAGTCGCCGCCGATCGTGTCTCCCATCGGCCGGGCCACTTCATGCCGTCGACCCTGATCGACAGCCAGTTCGCCACCCTTGAATCGCCCGTTGGCGAGCCCCTGACCCTGGCTCTGGACGCTTCGAACTACAGCGTCGACCAATTGGCGAAGCAAGCTCATGACTGGTGGCAGGCTCATGGCCTGAAACACGCCGTATGAGTTTTGCCAGAAGAGATAGCGCTGTCCTGTTGGCTTGCGAATTACTCGCTTTAATAACAACAACAACCAGGAGACACCCCTAATGTTTGGCATGTCCCACGAGACGTTCCTGCTGCTCGATGCAGTGGTCACGGTGATCGGGCTTATCGTCCTGATCACCAAGTTCAAGTTTCACCCGTTCATTGCCCTGATCATCGCCGCCGCTTTTCTCGGGCTGACCTCCGGCATGCCGATCGGCACCATCATCAAGGCGTTCCAGGACGGCTTCGGTGGGGTGCTTGGTTTCGTCGGGATCATCCTCGCGCTGGGCACCATGCTCGGCAAAATGATGGCCGAGTCGGGCGGGGCGGATCAGATTGCCCAAACCCTGATTCGCGCGTTCGGCAAGGACAAGGTGCAGTGGGCGATGATGTTCGCCGCGTTCCTGGTCGGCATTCCGCTGTTCTTCGAAATCGGCTTCGTGCTGCTGATCCCGCTGGTGTTCATCGTGGCCCGGCGTACCGGCGTGTCGATCATCAAGATCGGTATCCCGCTGCTGGCCGGTCTGTCCGCCGTGCACGGTCTGGTTCCGCCGCACCCGGGCCCGTTGCTGGCCATCGGCGTGTTCGGTGCCGACATTGGTAAAACCATTCTCTACGGCCTGATCGTTGCGCTGCCGACGGCTATCATTGCCGGCCCGATCTACGGCACGTTCATTGCCAAGTACATTCCGGGTCATCCTAACCAGGAACTGGTCGATCAACTGGCGCGTGATAACGATTCTGCTGATCTCCCGAGCTTCGCCATCACCTTGATCACCGTGCTGTCGCCGGTGTTCCTGATGCTGCTCAAGACCTTTGCCGATGTGGTGCTGCCGGACGGCAACTTCTTCCGCACTTTTATGGACCTGATCGGTCATCCGATCTCGGCACTGCTGCTGGCGTTGCTGCTGTCGCTGTACACCTTCGGTTACAAGCAGGGCATTGGCTCCAACCAGATGCTCAAATGGCTGGATGCCAGCCTTGCGCCAACCGCCGCAATCATCCTGATCATCGGTGCCGGTGGTGGCTTCAAGCAGATGCTGGTGACCAGCGGCGTTGGTAATGTCATCGGCAACATGGCGGTGGAAGCGCAGATCTCGCCAATCCTTCTGGCCTGGCTGGTAGCCGCGGTGATTCGTATCGCGACCGGTTCTGCAACCGTGGCCACCATTACAGGCGCGGGCATCGTGGTGCCGGTGGTGGGGATGATTCCAGGTGTGAACCGTGAGCTGCTGGTACTGGCGACCGGTGCCGGTTCGTTGATCCTGTCTCACGTCAACGACGCGGGTTTCTGGCTGGTGAAGCAGTACTTCAACATGACCGTGGCGGAAACCTTCAAGACCTGGACCGCGATGGAAACCATCCTGTCCATCGTTGCGCTGGGCTTTATCCTGCTGTTGTCGTTGTTCGTCTGACACAAACGCCAAACACAAAAAAACCGCAGCGATGCGGTTTTTTTGTGGGTGATAAATCGAAATCCCTGTAGGAGCTGTCGAGTGAAACGAGGCTGCGATCTTTTGATTTTGTTTTTTTAGATCAAGATCAAAAGATCGCAGCCTCGTTTCACTCGACAGCTCCTACAGTGTTAGGTGTTAGGTGTTAGGTGTTAGGTGTTAGGTGTTAGGTGTCAGGCGTTGGTTTTGGTGATCAACCCATCCGCCCGGAACATCCCGCGAATCCCGCGTATGGCCTGACGAATCCGGTCCTGGTTTTCGATCAGCGCGAAGCGCACGTGATCGTCACCATACTCACCAAACCCCACGCCCGGCGAGACGCAAACCTTGGCCTCGGCCAACAGTTTTTTAGCGAACTCCAGCGAGCCCAAATGCGCATACGCCTCGGGGATTTTCGCCCAGACATACATCGACGCTTTTGGGTTCTCGACCATCCAGCCCAGTTCATGCAGGCCTTTGACCAGCACGTTGCGACGCTGACGATACTGCTCGGCGATGTCTTTGACGCACTGCTGATCACCTTCCAGCGCCGCAATGGCCGCGACTTGCAGCGGGGTGAACGTGCCGTAGTCGTGATAACTCTTGATCCGCGCCAGGGCATTGACCAGTTCGGCATTACCGACCATGAAACCGATGCGCCAGCCGGCCATGTTGTAGCTTTTGGACAGGGTGAAAAACTCCACCGCAATGTCCTTGGCGCCCGGCACTTGCATGATCGACGGGGCTTTCCAGCCGTCGTAGACGATGTCGGCGTAGGCGAGATCGTGCACCACCAAAACGTCGTACTGTTTGGCGAGGGCGATCACTCGCTCGAAGAAATCCAGCTCCACGCACTGGGCGGTGGGATTCGACGGGAAGCCGAGGATCATCATTTTCGGTTTCGGAATCGAGCCGCGAATGGCGCTTTCCAGTTCGGCGAAGAAGTCCACGCCCGGAATCAACGGCACCGAACGCACCTGAGCGCCGGCAATCACCGCGCCGTAGATGTGAATCGGATAGCTCGGGTTCGGCACCAGAACGGTGTCGCCCTGGTCGAGGGTGGCCAGCATCAAATGCGCCAGGCCTTCCTTGGAACCGATGGTGACAATGGCTTCGCTTTCCGGGTCGATGTCGACCTCGTAGCGATCCTTGTACCAATTGGAAATCGCACGGCGCAGACGCGGAATGCCCTTGGACGTCGAGTAGCCGTGGGTGTCTTCGCGCTGGGCGACGGTGACGAGTTTTTCGACGATGTGCGGCGGTGTCGGGCCGTCGGGGTTGCCCATGCTGAAGTCGATGATGTCTTCGCCACGACGACGGGCGGCCATCTTCAGCTCGGCAGTGATGTTGAATACGTAAGGGGGGAGTCGATCTATGCGCGCAAAGCGGCGCGGCGAACCTGGGTTAGCCATTGTTGCCTCGGATAACGTGAGCGCCCGGAACCGTCCGAGCGACGCTGGTCACTGCGGTGACCTGTGGCGGAATGTAAGGGCTGATGTGGCAAACTGTCCAGCGACTATGTAAACAAATTTGTCCGAAGGAAATCGGTTGATGGAATTTACCAGTGGCTTCTTGCTGAGCCTTTCGCTGTGCCTGGACATCGGCGTGGCCAACATCGCGATGATCACGTTGGCGATGCAGCGTGGCTATTTTCAAGGCTTCGCGCTGGGTTTGGGGACGTGTGTCGGCGACTTGATCTACGCCGTGCTGGCCTTGGCCGGGATGACCGTTTTGCTGCAATACGAAAGCGTGCGCTGGGTGCTGTGGATCGGAGGTTCGGCGCTGTTGTTGTACTTCGCGGCGAAGATGATCTATTCGGCGATTCACCATGAGGCGGTATTGGCGCAGGCCGAAGCCGTGGGTCAGAACTCCCATCGACGGGATTTTTTCCGCGGGATCTTCCTCGCCATGTCGTCTCCCAGCGCCATTCTCTGGTTCGCGGCGGTGGGCGGCACATTGATCGCTCGCTCCGGCGGCGGTGGCGCACTCAGCTCGGCGCTGTTTCTCGGCGGGTTTCTCTGCGCCGGGGTGCTCTGGTGCGTCGCTTTGTGCTTCGCAGCGAGTCACGGCGGCAAGTTGCTGGGTGACAAACTGCTGCGTTACTCCTATCTGGCATCGGCGGCGATCTTCTGTTATTTCGCGGTCTACGTGATCCTATCGGGGTATAACGAGTTCGTCGGCGCAGGTGCTGTCGAGCAGTTGCATGCACTGTAACTGGGCGAATTCGGTTTGGGTTCTATACTCCCAGCCGAACCCACTTTTTTGTTCCAGGAGTTGAGTCATGGATGAGCAAACACGCGTCGAAACGGCCAAACCACGCTTCGAGCACGGGCACTTCCTGCTCATTGCAGGGCTTGGCGGCCGATTTACCACGGATACGACCAGCGGCATCCCCGATCTCTGGGAAAAATTCATTCCCGAGATTGGCAAAATTCCCGGTCAAAAAAACGAAGTGACCTACGGCATCTGTTGCAATCCGGATGGCAAGGGCGGCTTCGAATACATTGCCGGCATCGAGATCGACAAACTCGACGACCTGCCGGAGAAATACCGTTGGGTCGAGGTCCAGCCTCAGCACTATGCGGTGTTCGAGCACAAGGGCTCTCTCGATCAGTTGCCCCAGACCTTCCAGTACATCTGGAAAACCTGGCTGCCGCAGTCCGGTTATCAGGCGGCGGATGCGCCGGAATTCGAACGCTACAGCGAAGACTTCAACCCGAAGCTCAACACCGGTGTGCTGGAAATCTGGCTGCCGCTCAAATCGTAATGAGCCGACTCCGGGACGGGCACTTCACAGTGCCCGTCCAAGGCTGTCGTTGACTCCTCGCATCACCCCTCGCACACCGTCCGTTTCGCTCGTTCTATACGCCGTCTTAATGCCGCTGCCCCCAATCAGTGTTCGTCCTTGATACCCCCTCACTTACCCTGCAAGGCGCAGATGAGAGCGTGAATTCAGTGCGTTTTTTGTACTGACGCTCTCAGCCGGTACCCGATTGCGGGTGTCCTTTCGTTTTGTCAGGGGGAGCTGTCTTGTTAACACTCGAGTTCATTTACATCGCCAGCGGCCTGTGTGCCGCCCTGTTGTTTGCCTACCTGGGTTACGCGCTTATCCGTGCAGAGAAGTTTTGATGGCCGCAGTCATTGCGGCACAGGCTTTTTTATCAGCCCGCCAGGGCGGTCTTGAGAAAGGAAATCGGCAATGTACGACCTGATTTTTATGGGGGTTAGCGTGGTGTTTTTTGCTGCGACAGCCATGGTCATCGTCGCCATGGGCAAGATTTGAACGGAGCATCGACATGTTGAGCACTATGCTGGAATTTGCGGTGATTCTCGGGTTGATGACCGGACTCGCCGTGTTGATGGGTAAGTGGCTGACGCTGGTATTTACCGGGCGTAACCATGCCTTGGCGGAGCGCGCTACTTATCGTCTGCTGGGGATCGATACGGCCGAAACCATGGGCTGGGCACGTTATGGCTCGGCCCTGCTGCTGTCTAACGCGGCGATGATGTTGCTGGGTTACATCGTGTTGCGCCTGCAGGTTTTCATGCCGCTCAACCCCTTGGGGCTGAGCGCGCAAACACCGGATCTGGCTTTCAACACCGCGGCGTCGTTTATCACCAACACCAACTGGCAGGCGTATTCAGGTGAAACCAGCCTGTCCAACTTCAGCCAGATGGCGGTCATTACCTTCCTGATGTTCGTCGGCGCAACGGCGGGCGTTGTGGCAGCGGCGGGGTTCATCCGCGGCCTCAGTCGGTCGAACTCCGCTGATATCGGCAACTACTGGGTGGACTTCACTCGCACGCTGTACCGGGTGATGCTGCCACTGTGTTTTGGCATGGCGCTGGTTTATGTCTGGCAAGGCATGCCGCAAACCCTGAATTCCCAGGCCCTGGCCACCACTCTGGAAGGTGCACAGCAGCAGTTGATCGTCGGCGCGGTGGCGAGCTTTGAGTCAATCAAGCACATCGGCACCAACGGCGGCGGCTTCTTCAGCATGAACGCCGCGCACCCATTCGAGAACCCGACGCCACTGACGAACATGCTGCATATCCTCAGCATGCTGCTGATCCCGTCGGCGCTGACGTACACCTTCGGCAGCATGCTGATGCGTCGACGTCAGGGCTGGGTGTTCTTTGGCACGTTCCTGGTGATGTTCGTCGGCTTTCTGAGCATCGTTTACACGGCTGAACAAAGTGGCAACCCGCTGCTGACCCGGGTGGGCGCGGACCAGGTGCTGTCGGCCACCCAGAGTGGCGGCAACATGGAAGGCAAAGAGCTGCGTTTCGGGATTGCCGACACCAGCCTGTTCGTGACCACCACCACTGGCGCAACCACCGGCTCGGTGAACGCCATGCACGACTCGCTGACGCCCATGGGCGGATTCGTACCGCTAGCCCAGATGATGCTCAATTGCGTGTTCGGTGGCGACGGCGTGGGGTTTATCAACCTGATCCAGTACGCGCTGCTGACGGTGTTTCTGGTGGGGATGATGATCGGCCGCAGTCCCGAATTCCTCGGCAAGAAGATCGAGGCACGGGAGATCAAGCTGGTCATGCTCTCGGTACTGGCGCACCCCATCTGCATCCTCGGCTTCACCGCCCTGGCAACACTCTGGCCTGACACCCTGAACAGCCTCAACAACCAGGGGCCCCATGGCTTCAGCGAGGTGCTTTATGCCTATACCTCGGGCACTGCCAACAACGGTTCGGCGTTCGCCGGATTGAATGCCAATACGCCGTTCTTCAACACCACAATCGGTCTTGCCATGTTGCTCGGACGCTTCTTCACCATGCTGCCGATGCTCGCGGTCGCCGGTTCTCTGGCGATGAAAAAGAACATCCCGGCCGGTGCCGGCACCATCCCGACCGCCACACCGCTGTTCATGTTCCTGGTGGTGTTCGTGGTGCTGGTGGTGGGCGGTCTGACTTTCCTGCCGGCGCTCGCGCTCGGCCCGCTGGTCGAGCAACTGCAGTTGCTGTCTGGCCAGACCTACAAGTAAGGGGGCTGTGATGACTCAAGTACAAACCAAAACCAAGGTGCAATTTCTGTTTGTCGGCCTGTTGCGCCCGGTGCTGATTTCGGCGGCGTTCTTCATGCTGCTGACCGGGCTGGCCTATCCGTTGTTCACCACGCTGGTGGCCAACGTGTTGTTCCCGTTTCAGGCCCAGGGCAGCCTGGTTGAACGGGATGGGTTGGTGATCGGTTCGGCGGTGATCGGCCAGCATTTCACCCGCCCCGAGTATTTCCAGGGCCGTGCGAGCATGACCCTCGGCGCAGATCCACTGGACCCGAGCAAAAGCGTGGCGCAGCCGTATAACGCAGGTTCCAGTGGCGCCAGCAACCTTGGCCCTACCAGCCAGAAGTTGATCGATGCTGTGGCCGTGCGGGTCGAAGCCTACCGCCGGCAAAACGGCCTGGCGGCAGATGCGCAGGTGCCGGTGGATGCGGTCACCTCGTCGGCTTCAGGCCTGGACCCGCACATTTCGGTGGCCAACGCACAGATTCAGGCGGTGCGCGTCGCACGTCTGCGCCACCTGCCGCAAGCCGATCTGTTGAAGCTGGTGAATACCCACACCGAACAACGCACCTTCGGCCTGCTCGGCGAACCCCGAATCAATGTGCTGCAACTCAACCTCGCGCTGGATGCTCTGGCGCCTGCGCATCAGCCACCCCTTGCGGCCAGTGAGTAAGAGAAACAACCATGAGTAAGCAAGCTCGTTTGCCTTTGTTCGACCGTGGGTTGTTGCTCACGGCGTGCCTGGATGCCTTCAAGAAGTTGCTGCCCCAGGCGCAGTGGAAGAACCCGGTGATGTTTGTGGTGTACCTGGGCAGCATTCTCACCACGCTGCTGTGGTTTCAATCACTGGGCGGCAAGGGTGAAGCCCCCAGTGGCTTCATTCTCAGCATCACGTTGTGGCTGTGGTTCACCGTGTTGTTCGCCAACTTCGCCGAAGCCCTGGCCGAGGGCCGCAGTCGGGCCCAGGCGGCCAGCTTGCGCGGGATGAAACGCCAGACCCTGGCCAAGCTGTTGAAGCAACCCCGGCATGGTTCCGCCTGGATGCCGATGCCTTCCAGCGAACTGCTCAAGGACAATGTGGTGTTGATCGAGGCTGGCGATCTGGTGCCCCTCGATGGCGTGGTGATCGAAGGCGTGGCGTCGGTTGATGAAAGCGCGATTACCGGAGAATCGGCACCGGTGATTCGCGAGGCGGGCGGCGACTTTTCATCGGTAACCGGTGGGACAAAAGTGCTGTCGGACTGGCTGGTGGTGCGCATCAGTGTCAACCCGGGCGAGTCATTTCTGGATCGCATGATTTCCATGGTCGAAACCGCGAAACGCCAGAAGACTCCCAATGAGGTGGCGCTGAACATTCTGCTGGTGGGCCTGACATTTTTGTTTCTGCTGGTGATCGTGACCCTGGGTCCGTCCTCGATGTTTGCGGTGGCCATGAGCGGAGGCGACGTGGTCAGCGCAACGGTACTGGTGGCGCTGCTGGTTTGCCTGATCCCCACGACCATTGGCGGTCTGTTGTCGGCGATCGGTGTGGCGGGCATGAGCCGGATGATGTCGGCCAACGTCATTGCCACCTCCGGGAGAGCCGTGGAAGCGGCTGGCGACATTGACGTCCTGCTGCTGGACAAGACCGGCACCATCACGCTGGGTAACCGCCAGGCCAGCAGTTTCCTGCCGGCGCCCGGGGTCAAGGAGTCGGAACTGGCCGACGCTGCGCAACTGGCCTCGCTGGCCGACGAAACGCCGGAGGGGCGCAGTATCGTGGTGCTTGCCAAGCAGAAGTTCGACCTGCGGGCGCGGGACCTCAATGCCCTGGGTGCGAGCTTCGTGCATTTC
>NZ_JBBWCB010000109.1:0-18348 GCF_039888995.1 Pseudomonas rossensis
TGCCGTAACCGCCGAGTTTGCGCAGTTTCGGGATCAGGTAGGTCTGCGCGGCGTTGTAGAACACCGGTTCCATGTCCTGCGGCAGGCTGTCGAGGGTTTCCTGTTGCATCAGTTGCGCCATCGAATCCGGACCGAAGTAGACCGGCATCAGCAGGTCTTTCGGTACCACGTCGGCCATCGGCGGGAAGCGTTTGTCGAGAGTACCGAGGGCCTTGTCCACGAGCTTGTCGTCGAGGGAAAACAGCAGCGTCGAACCATGGCGCGCCAGGCTGACTTTCATGAACGCCTTGCCGGTGATCGCGTCCGGGTTCTCGGCATCCTTGGCCTTGTAAGGGCCGAAGTTGGAGCTGACCTGACGCTGCCATTGGTGGGTTGGGCCTTCCTGCTTCTCGACCACCGGGAACGCGTGCTCTTCGACGTTGCCTTCGTAGGCGCCGACCATCGAGCCGAACAGATTGCCCAGGTCGCCGTCGAGTTTGGCGCTGTCGTCATCGTTCAGGCTGGCCACTAACAGCGGCGTGTACAACCGCGAATCAGCGTACCAGCAGAGGCCAGCGGCACCGGCCATGTGTTCGGTCAGAGCCTGGGCCACGGCCTCTTCGGCGCCAAGTTTTACCAGCAGCGGTTTTTGTTGTTCGGCGGCGAGCGGCAAGGCTACGCAGGCGCTGGCGCCCATCGGCATGGCTTGCCAGATCGGCTTGAAATCGAAGTCCGGCTGGTCGTCCAGTTCGTCCATGGCGAGGAAGCTGTGCCAGCCCTTGTCGTCCATGTCGAAGCGCAGCCCGGCGAAGTTCGGGATGAAACGCTGATACCCCATGGCCAGGACGCTGGAATTAACCGACAGGCGTTGTTTCACCTCAGGTGTGCGCGGTTGCAGGCCGAAGGCTTCGGGGAAGAGTTTGTCGCCGTTGAGCAACGCGGCGATGGCCTTGGTCGAAACGCTGCCCGGCTCTTCCGATGAGCCGCTTTGCGGATCGTAGAGTTTGGTCGGGTTGGACAGCACCACCAGTTTGTCGCCGTGGGAGGCGAACACCAGGGCTTTGCTGGCGTTGTAGTTGAGTTGATAAAGCGCCACATCGTCGGCGCCGACTTTCACGTCACCGAGCTTGGTTAGCTGCGAATCATCCAGCGCCACTTTGGCCAGCGGCTCCAGCACCTTGGCCAGTCCACCGCGATCCATCACCAACAGGAAGTCCTTGAGCCGACCATCCGCCCCACGCCACAGCGCCACGTCCGCCGGTTGATCAAACAACTGCTCGATCAGGCTGTCCTGCAACTTCAGGTCATGTTCGTAAATGATCCGCCGCAGACTGCCGATCAAACCGAGACGATCGGCATGCGCTTCGTAATAGAAGACGAAATCTTCGGTCAGGGTTTCCTTGAGGAACGGCACCGCCAGCAAGTCCTTGGGCAACTGGCTCAAGGAGTGGGTTTCGAGCAGACCGTCCGGCCGGCTCATGCCCAGTTTGTCGCTGGCCAACTCCGCCGGGGGCGCCTTGGGTTTGTGCATGAACCAGCCCAACCCGGCCGCGACGCCAGCCACCAGGATCAGCCCGACCAGCAGCGCCGGCCAGCGGCGAGGAGTTTTGGCTGCAGGCGTTTCGGCGGCCGGAGAAACAGTGTTATCGCTCATGTTCACAAAACCCGATGTCATCCGTGGAGCGGGATGCTTAATAGTTGAAAGTCTTGACCAGCAGCAGGTCACCGATGGCCCGCAGGGGCACGATGAAGGTCTCGCGTTTTTCGTCGACGGTGTTTTCGTTGAGCACCAGGTTGATCTGCGAGGTGATCACCTCGTTCTGGTTGCTGGTCTCATCGAAGTTATAGCCGCCACTGCCGAAGTTGCCCCAATAGTTCACGTAAACCAGATAGGTGCCATGCATCGGCGCGGTCATGGTGAACATTTCCGGGCCGGGGCCATCGACGCCGTCCGGGTCCAGACCGCCGCCGTTGCTCATCGCCGGGCGAGCCCAGAACGCGTGCTGGCCGTCGGGAGTAATGATGTGCAGGTCGAGCTCGGCCTTCGGGTCATCCCAGCCCAACACCACGCGAATCCGCGCCGGGGTGCGCAGATTATTGGCTTCATAGAATTGAACGCGTTTGAGCGATTTGCCTTCAGAGCTGCGTACTTCAACGCTGTTGGAGCCGGCGCCGAACGCATACGGCCGGGCGAAGCGCCCCTGGTCGTCGGTGTACAGATTCAGAGGATTGCCGTTGACGGCCAGGGTGTGCGGCCCTCGCTGAGTGCCGATGGCCTTGAGCTGGCCCTGAATCATGGTGCGATTGCGCTGCACACCGCGATCGATCGGTGGCGTGGGATAGGCGACTTGAGGATTTTCACTACGGTCCAGCAGGCCGGAATAACGCCAGCCACCCACCGGTTCCGACACCTCGGCCGAAGGCTCGGCCCAGGCCGCGGCCGCGCAGACGAGCCCCATCAGCAATAGAAGAAATGAACGCATGTGACGCCTCCTGCCATGCATAACGAAACCTTGCGCCCGATCCTCGGCGCGTTACAGATCCAAAAACTGCGTTTCGTCAGAAAGACCCATGACTGTTGGGTCGTAGAAGGCGCGAAGATTAGCCATTCGGCGGTTTTTTAACAATCGGATACATCTATATTTGCGGTGGGATTCACGGTGATTGCTGGGCGTGAGCCGAATAGCGAGGTTATTCGGCTCACCAAATGAGCCGAATAAACCGTTCCGTCAAACCGTTATGCGATTTGTAGCAGCTGGCGAAGCCTGCGTTCGGCTGCGTAGCAGTCGTCAATCCTGCGTGCACGGTATGCCTGATGTACCGCGAGTTCTGGTTTTACGACTGCTGCGCAGCCGGACGCAGGCTTCGCCAGCTGCTACATAGTGTGTTGCTGCTGAAACCAGTGGCCGAAACACCCTGCTCATTTGCCCATAACCCCCATGTCTGCTAGTGTCGCGCCGGTTTAACGTCAACCGGAAATAGCCGCCATGGCCCGTAAAAAAGCTGCACTGGATTTCGAACAATCTCTCGCTGACCTGCAAACGCTGGTGGAGCGTCTGGAGAACGGCGAATTGTCGCTGGAAGACTCGCTGACGGCTTTCGAGCAGGGCATCGGTCTGACCCGCGATTGCCAGGCGGCTCTGGCCCAGGCCGAGCAAAAGGTTCAAGTGCTGCTCGAGCGTGATGGCGAGCTGGCCGAGGAACCCTTCGAAGCGGATCAGCCAGAATGATTGCAGCGTATTCGGCGACCAGCCAAGCCCGCGTCAATGCTGCACTGGAAACCCTGTTCAACCCGCCGAGCGCTGAGCTCGCCCGCCTCTATGACGCCATGCGCTACAGCGTGATGAATGGCGGCAAGCGTGTGCGTCCGCTGCTGGCCTACGCCGCGTGCGAAGCACTGGGTGGCAAGGCTGAGCAGGCCAACGGCGCGGCCTGTGCGGTGGAGCTGATCCACGCTTACTCCCTGGTGCACGACGATTTGCCGGCGATGGACGACGACGATCTGCGTCGCGGCCAGCCGACCACTCACAAAAAATTTGATGAAGCTTGCGCGATTCTGGCCGGTGACGGTTTGCAGAGTCTGGCCTTCAGCGCCCTGCTCGACCCTCGCCTGAGCACCTCGGACGCTGAAATCCGCCTGCAAATGGTCAGCGCTCTCGCATTGGCCGCAGGCCCGGCCGGTATGGTCGGCGGTCAAGCCATTGACCTCGGTTCGGTCGGTCTGAAACTCGATCAAAAAGCCCTCGAATACATGCACCGGCACAAGACCGGCGCGCTGATCGAGGTCAGCGTCAAACTCGGCGCCCTGGCCAGTGGTCGCGCCGAGAAAGACGAACTCAAGTCCTTGCAGACTTATGCACAGGCCATCGGCCTGGCGTTCCAGGTGCAGGACGACATTCTCGACGTCGAAAGCGATACCGAAACCCTCGGCAAACGCCAAGGCGCCGACATCGCACGCGACAAGCCGACCTATCCGGCCCTGCTCGGCCTCGACGCCGCCAAGGCCTACGCCCTGGAACTGCGCGATCAAGCCCTGCATGCGCTGCGACCGTTTGACGCGGCGGCCGAGCCGTTGCGCGATCTTGCCCGTTATATCGTCGATCGGCGTAGCTGACGGCGTATCCGCCAAAAAATACCAACGCGTGGGCAGGGGGCGATGCATCAGGTAAACTGCCGCATCTTTTATACCTATAACGATTCGCCTGATGCCCACGACGTTTCATGAGATTCCCCGCAAGCGCCCGACCACGCCCCTGCTCGACCGTGCCAACACGCCGGACGGCCTGCGCCGGTTAGGCGAAGCCGAGCTGGAAACCCTGGCCGATGAGTTGCGCCTGGAATTGCTCTACACGGTCGGTCAGACCGGCGGGCATTTCGGTGCCGGCCTGGGCGTCATCGAGCTGACCATCGCGCTGCATTACGTGTTCGACACCCCGGACGACCGGCTGGTGTGGGACGTGGGTCATCAGGCCTATCCGCACAAAATCCTCACCGGCCGTCGCGAGCGCATGGGCACCCTGCGCCAGAAGGACGGCGTCGCAGCTTTCCCGCGTCGTTCCGAGAGCGAGTACGACACCTTTGGCGTCGGCCACTCCAGCACCTCGATCAGCGCAGCGCTGGGCATGGCCATTGCCGCCCGCCTGCAAAACAGTGATCGCAAGGCGATTGCCGTCATTGGCGACGGCGCATTGACTGCCGGCATGGCCTTCGAGGCGCTGAACCATGCGCCTGAAGTGAACGCCAACATGCTGGTGATCCTCAACGACAACGACATGTCGATCTCGCGCAACGTCGGCGGGCTGTCGAATTATCTGGCGAAGATCCTTTCCAGCCGCACTTACGCGAGCATGCGTGAAGGCAGCAAAAAGGTCCTGTCGCGCCTGCCCGGCGCCTGGGAAATCGCCCGTCGTACCGAAGAGTACGCAAAAGGCATGCTGGTGCCCGGCACGCTGTTCGAAGAGCTGGGCTGGAACTACATCGGCCCGATCGATGGCCACGACTTGCCGACCCTGATCGCCACTCTGCGCAACATGCGCGATCTGAAAGGCCCGCAGTTCCTGCACGTCGTCACCAAGAAAGGCAAAGGCTTCGCCCCGGCAGAAGTCGACCCGATCGGTTACCACGCGATCACCAAACTCGAACCGCTGGACGCTCCGGCCGCCGCGCCTAAGAAAGCTGGCGGACCGAAGTATTCCGGCGTGTTCGGTGAATGGCTGTGTGACATGGCCGCGTCCGATCCGCGTCTCGTCGGGATCACTCCGGCGATGAAAGAAGGCTCCGATCTGGTGGCCTTCAGCGAGCGTTTCCCGCTGCGCTATTTCGATGTGGCGATTGCCGAACAACACGCCGTGACCCTCGCCGCCGGCATGGCCTGCGAAGGCGCGAAACCGGTGGTGGCGATTTATTCGACGTTCCTGCAACGTGGCTACGATCAATTGATTCATGACGTCGCGGTGCAAAACCTCGACGTACTGTTCGCCATCGACCGCGCGGGTCTGGTGGGCGAAGACGGCCCGACTCACGCGGGCAGCTTCGACCTGTCGTTCCTGCGCTGCATCCCCGGCATGCTGGTGATGACCCCGAGCGACGAAAACGAACTGCGCAAAATGCTCACCACCGGCCACCTGTTTAACGGTCCGGCAGCAGTGCGTTACCCGCGCGGCACTGGCCCGAACGCGACGATCGAGAAAAACCTCGAGCCGATCGAAATCGGCAAGGGTGTGGTTCGTCGTCAGGGCAGCAACGTCGCCCTGCTGGTGTTCGGCGTGCAACTGGCCGAGGCGCTGAAAGTCGCCGAGAGGCTGGATGCCACCGTGGTCGACATGCGTTTCGTCAAACCGCTCGATGAAGCACTGGTTCGCGATATAGCCGGCAGCCACGAGCTGCTGGTGACCATCGAAGAGAACGCGATCATGGGCGGTGCCGGTGGCGCAGTCAGCGAATTTCTCGCTCGCGAAAACATCCTCAAGTCGATGCTGCACCTGGGCTTGCCGGACAGTTACGTCGAGCACGCCAAGCCTGCGCAAATGCTGGCCGAGTGCGGGCTGGATGAGGCCGGGATCGAAGCTTCGGTTCGTCAGCGGCTGCAACGGCTGAGCCTCTAAACTCGATCCCCATGTAGGAGCTGCCGAAGGCTGCGATCTTTTGATCTTGACCTTCGGCGGCTTCAAATCTGAAAAAAGCAAAATCAAAAGATCGCAGCCTTCGGCAGCTCCTACAGGGGGCATGCGTCGTGTCTGAATTCGCCCCCGGATCATCCATGAAACTCTCCCCCTTCGCCCTGACGCTGACCCTGCTGCCGGCCGGCCAACTGCTGGCTGACACCTTCGAACGCGACCAGGCCCTGAAGCTTCCCGACGTGCTGATCAGCGCCAACCGTCAGGTCGAAGCGCGCAATGACAGCAGCGCCGCCAACACCGTGTTCACCCGCGAAGACATTGACCGCCTGCAACCGGGCAGTGTCACTGACTTGCTGCGTCGTGTGCCGGGTGTGCAGATCGGGCAAACCGGTGGGCGCGGCAGTCTGCCGGGGATTTACATTCGCGGCACCAAGTCGGCGCAAAGCCTGGTGCTGGTCGACGGCCAGCGCATCGGCAACGCCACCTCGGGCGACAGCAACCTGCAACACATCAACATCGAACAGGTCGAGCGCGTGGAAGTGTTGCGCGGCTCACGCGCGGTGATTTATGGCAGCGATGCGATTGGCGGGGTGATCCAGATCTTCACTCGTCGCGGCAGCGAGCAAGGCCTGCAACCGCGAATGCACGTGGGCTTTGGCAGCAACCAGACTTGGGAACGCAGCCTCGGGCTGTCCGGCGGCGACGAGCAGACCCGATTCAACCTCGGCGCCAGCCTCGATGAGACCGCCGGAATCAATCGCACCCGCGAGTCCTATCCCAGCGACGGCGATCATGACGAATACCGCAACCAATCGGTGAGTTTGAGCCTGAGTCACGCCCTCACCGACGACATCGAAATCGGCGCCAACCTGCTGGATAACCGTGGCAAAAGTGAGTTCGACAATCCGTTCGGCCGCTTCGACATGGACACGTTCGAGTCAGTCCAGCAACAGCCCTACAGCGACTTCGCGGTGAGCAGCGTCAGCAGTTACGTCGATGCGCGTATCAATGACCTGTGGAAAACCCGCGTCGAGTTCGGCCACAGCGAAAACCGAGAGAAGACTTCAGACAAGCTCAGTGACGAACGCAGCGTGTTCAACACTTACCGAGATTCGGTGAACTGGCAGAACGACCTGACCCTCGACGAGCGCAACAGCCTGATCCTCGGCGGCGACTGGTACGAGGACCGGATCAACAGCAGCACGCCATTCGACGAGGACAGCCGCTGGAACCGTGCGGCGTTCATTCAGCATCATTACCAGGCAGAAAGCTTCTCCACCGAACTGGGCCTGCGCCGCGATCAGAACCAGCAGTTCGGCGGCCAGAACAGCTGGAGCGGCACCTTCACCCTGCCGCTGAATCCGGACAACGATGTGCTGCTGACCTACAGCGAAGGCTTCCGCGCGCCGACGTTCAATGATCTGTATTACCCCGACTTCAGTAATCCGGACCTGAAACCCGAGACCTCGAAAAGCTATGAGCTGCAATGGCGCAGTCAACTGACCGACACCGCTCGCCTGGAAGCTTCTCTGTACCGTACGGACCTGGAAGACGCGATTATTTTCGGTAGCAACTCACGGCCGCAGAACGTGGCCTCGGCACGGATCAACGGATTCGAAGCGGCTTTGAAACAGGAACTGTTCGGCTGGCAGAGCAACCTCGGCGTGGCGATCATCGACCCGCGGGACCGCGACAGCGGACACACCCTGGCTCGGCGCGCGCGGCGGACCTTGAGCCTGGATCTGGATCGACAGTTCGACCGGCTAGGGCTCGGCGCCAGCTGGCAGGCTGTGAGCAGCAGCTATGACGATGAGAACAATCAGCAGCCATTGGGCGGGTATGCGTTGCTGGGGTTACGCAGCAGTTGGGCGTTGAATCGTGAGATCAAGCTTGAGCTGAAGGTCGATAACTTGCTGGGCAAGGGTTACAGCCGCGCGCTGTACAGCCATGACGGCAGCCAGTATGGGTATCGCGAGGAAGGTCGGGCATGGATGTTTGGGGTGACGTGGACGCCGGAGCTCTGAGCGGTTAGCGGTCAGGCGCAATCAACTGGCACAATTTGGCCGTCGCTTCGATCATCTGCCCGCTCGGCCGTTCCAGCCCTTTATCTGTCACCAACAGCAAGTGCCCCTGCGCCACTGCCGCCACTTGCGGCCAGGCTTTCCACGCATCGAGCTGCGCCTGATCGCTGGCCAGAATCACGTCTGGATTACGCTGTAATACCGCCTCAATACTGACCTGGGGCGCCGGCAGGGTCAGGTCGGCAAACACATTGCGCGCCCCGCACACTTCAAGCGCATCGCTGATAATCTGCCCACCGCCAACGGTGTACAGCGGCCGATCCCAGACCTGATAAAACACCCGCAACGGCACATCCCGACGATACCGCTGGCGCAACGAATCCAGCCGCTGACGCAAATTTACAGCCAATGAAGCGCCACGCTCCGAACGGCCGAGCTGTGAGGCAATCGCCTCAATCTGCGAAGTGAGTTGTTCGAGGTTGTGGGGTTCGGCAACGTAGGTCGGGATGTTCAACCGCTTTAGCTGTTCACGCTGAGCCGGGCCGACGCTGCCGGGCCAGAGCAACAGCAGATCGGGCTTGAGACTGAGCAACTGTTCCATGTCCAGTTGGCCGTACCGGCCAACGGAAGGAAGGTCTTTGAGTTCGGCAGGACGCTCTCCGGCATCCAGCACGCCCACCAACAGGTCGGCTGAATCCAGCTCAACAACGATTTCAGAGAGGGACGGCGCGAGGCTGACAACGCGTTCGACCGCAGCCGCCGAGCCACTGACAGCCAGCAGCAAAACCGCCAGCCAGACGGGTCGCATCAGCCGAGTTGACGCGGAATACGGTAGAGGTAAAACAGCACCAGGGTCGACAGCGACAGCAGCATCAACGGCACGGCTTCGAGGCCGACGAATACTGCCAACGCGCCGATCCAGGCCGGCAGGCCGGCAGCCAGGAACGCCGTGCGACGCTTGGCCGCCAAGGCGATCCAGGCAGCAGGTTCTTCAGGGGTATCGAGGGCTTTTTGAGTGGCGATCAACGCGTGTTTGTAGCCGCCAAAGAATTTCAGGCTGACAAACATCGAAGCCACACCCGCGATGAACAACGGCATCGCCAGCACCGGCAGGATCGCCTCGCTCTGGCCAAATACGCCGTTGATCACGAACAGCGGCACCAAGGCCAGCGCCAGGTATTGCCACCAATTGACGGACAGTCGCCGCCGAACCTGACCGCGGGTCACGCCCGGTCTGCCTCACCCTGATGCTCGTTGCCCATCATGTGGTCGAGCTTGCTGGCCTTGGTGGCCAGGTAGAGTTTGTTGTGCGGATTGTGGCCGGTGTGCAGCGGCACGCGCTCGGCGACCACGATGCCCATGTCGGTCAAGGCTTTGACCTTGCGTGGGTTATTGGTCATCAAACGCAGGGATTTCACGCCCAAGTGCTCCAGCATCGGCAGGCACATGGCGTAGTCACGCTGGTCGGCGGCAAAGCCCAGACGCTCGTTGGCTTCAACAGTATCGGCGCCGCCATCCTGCAATTCATAGGCGCGGATCTTGTTCAGCAGGCCAATGCCACGGCCCTCTTGACGCAAGTACAGCAACACGCCCCGGCCTTCACGGGCGATGGCCTGCAAGGCGGCCTCGAGTTGCGAACCGCAGTCGCAACGCTGGCTGAACAAGGCATCGCCGGTCAGGCATTCGGAGTGCAACCGGCCGAGTACCGGGGCACCGTCGACGAACTCACCCAGGCTCAGCACAACGTGCTCGCGCCCGTTTTCTTCATCGAGAAAGCCGTGCATGGTGAATTGCGCAAAAGGCGTTGGCAGCTTGGAAGCGGCGACAAAAACGACAGGCACCGGTGTGCTCCTGATCAATAAGTACTGGAGATTCGCAGAGGCGGCATTGTAACAGCACGTTCCGACAGACGCTTAGGCTGAATTATGGGGCATAACGATCAAAAAGTTAGATCTCAGGTCCCCTGCGATCAATGTAGGAGCTGCCGAAGGCTGCGATCTTTTGATCTTGATGTGCGGTGCCTTTGAAGGCACAAAGATCAAAAGATCGCAGCCTTCGGCAGCTCCTACATTGACCGTGTTCAGTTCGGGTCGAACGGATAGGGTTGTTTCCAGCGCTCGAAGATCGGTTTCAGCTGACCGTTTTTCACCAGTTGCTCCATGCGCTGATCGAACAGCGCCATCAGTGTCCGGGCCTTGGGGGTCTTGGCAAAGCACAGATACAGCGGCAATTCCGCGATGTGGGTGCGACGGAACTGCGACGGATCCTTGGCCCACCTGAGGACATAGTCGACCTCGGTCAGTGCGTCGATGTAAAAGTCGGCGCGGTTGCGGGTCAACATCGACAAAATCCCGGTACGCCGCATGACTTCGTTATAGCGGCGCACGTTGGGCAGGTAATCCTGGTAGTCGTAGCCGCGGACCCAGGCCAGTCGATAGTTGCCCAGGGTTTCCGGGGTCGGCGCGGGGTTGCTGGCCAGCCCTAGGGCATAGATGTGATCGGTATCGAAGTTCCAGCGCGGATAGAGCAGATCGCTGGACTCATCAAGATAGGAGCCGACACAGGCATCCACTTCGCCGCGCTGGGCCAGGCCCATGGAACGCACGTAGGGTTCGCTGCGGATGTCCAGCTTGACCCCCGCTGGCTCGAAGACTTCCCGCAATACATCCCAGCCCAGACCGTGGCCATCGGCGGCGGTGTAGTCTTCCCAGTCTTCGCTGGCCAGATGAATCACTGACGGCGTCGTCACTGCATCGCCCGCCTGAACGAGCGAGCTGAACACCGCAAAGACCATCGCCATCAACCAGCGTCGAGCCATCCCTAGTCCCCTGTTTCGCCACTCAGGCGAAAAACCAAACCAATCCCTGCATCCCCAGCCACGCAAACACTCCGGCCAATACGTCATCGAGCATGATCCCGACGCCGCCGTGCACATGCCGGTCGATCCAGCGAATCGGCCACGGTTTGAGGATGTCGAAGAAGCGGAACATCAAAAACCCCGCCAGCAACCAGTACCAACCTTCCGGCACCAACCACAGGGTGATCCACATCCCGACCATTTCATCCCAGACGATGCCTTCATGGTCGTGCACCCGCAAATCGTCGGCGACCTTGCCGCACAGCCAGAAGCCAAACAGCATGGTGATGCCGAGCATCAGCCAGTAGCCCCAGTCGGGCAGCATCTGCCACAACGGGATAAAGGGTAGCGCAACTAACGAACCCCAAGTGCCCGGTGCTTTTGGCAAGGTGCCCGAGCCGAAGCCGAACGCCAGGAAATGCCACGGATTGCGCCAGACCGAGGGCGGTACGAATTCCGCCGGGACCTGTTTGGGATGATCTGTCACGGTGTCTCCCGAAAATGTTGATAACCCCGGGTTTGCGGGGTGATGTCTTGACCGTCGGCGTCCAGCAGCATCACGCCCTGCCCCGCCACAACACGCCCGACCACATGGATCGGCCAGCCGTCGCTCAACAATTGCGGCAACTCGACGGACGGCAAGGTAAAGGCCAGCACATAATCATCACCGCCGCTCAGGGCCGCGACTTCTGCACCCGATTGTCCGAGGAAGGCCACTAAAGCGTTCGACAATTGCAGCGTGTCCCGTTCAACCTGAATACCGACTTTCGACGCGAGCGCGATGTGCCCGCAGTCCGCGAGCAGTCCGTCGGAGATGTCCAGCGCCGAGGTGGCTTTACCGCGCAGCGCCTGGCCCAACGCGAGTTGCGGCTGCGGCGACCAGTAATGTGCCAGCAGCGGATCGGCGATGGCGGCTTCAGCCTCCCGCTGGCCGAGCACCAGCGGCAATGCTCCCGCCGCGTTACCAAGCTCACCGCCAACGCACAGCAAGTCGCCAGGCTGCGCACCACTGCGGGTCAACGCCTGACCGGCCGGCACACGACCGAACACGGTCATCGTCAGGCTCAATGGCCCACGGGTGGTATCACCGCCCACCAGCGCCACGCCACAGCTTTGCGCCATGAGGTTCAAACCACGGGCGTAGGCATCCAGCCAATCGGCGGTCACCGTCGGCAAAGTCAGGGCAAGGGTAAAGGCAACCGGAGTGGCGCCCATGGCAGCCAGATCGCTGACGGCCACGGCCAGCGAGCGCTGACCGAGCAGAAACGGGTCGCAAGGATCTGCGAAATGCACACCGGCAACCAATGTGTCGGTGGAAATTGCCAACTGCTCCCCAGGGGGAACAGCCAGCAAGGCGCAGTCATCGCCGATCCCAAGGGCAACGCCTTCGCCGCCCTGCGCACAAGGCGCGGCGGCGAAGAAATTGCGGATCAGCTCAAACTCGCCCATGGCATCTCCAAGCGCGGATTAGCGCTTGAACGCCTTCACTTCAGCTTCACGCAGACGCGGGGCCAGCTTGTCGAGTACACCGTTGACGAACTTGTGGCCGTCGGTGGAACCGAAGACTTTCGCCAGCTCGATACCTTCGTTGATCACAACGCGGTACGGCACGTCGACGCGCTTGAGCAGTTCCCAGGTCGACAGGCGCAGAACGGCCAGTTCAACCGGGTCCAGCTCTTCGATCGTGATGTCCAGGCACGGCGTCAGTGCAGCGTCGATCTCAGGCTTGTGAGCCGGAACGCCGTGCAGGATGTCGTGAAAGTAAGCGGCATCGACATCGCTGAAATCGTTATCGACCCGGAACTGCGCTTCGATCTCGTTCAAAGATTGCTTGGCCATGTGCCACTGGTACAGCGCCTGAGTCGCGAGCTGACGGGCTTCGCGACGCTTGACGCTTTTCGATGGCTTGCCGGCATCCGCAGGCTTTGGATCGCGCGGGTTGAAACGATCGCTTTCGTCGCTAATCACTTGGCCTCCAACTGCGCCAGCAGGCTGACCATTTCCAGAGCGGACAGGGCAGCTTCAGCACCTTTGTTACCGGCCTTGGTGCCGGAACGTTCGATGGCTTGCTCGATGGAATCAACGGTCAGCACACCAAATGCGACTGGAACGCCGAACTCCATGGACACCTGGGCCAGGCCCTTGGTGCATTCGCCAGCCACGTATTCGAAGTGCGGAGTACCGCCACGAATGACCGCGCCCAGGGCGATGATTGCCGCGTATTCGCCCTTCTGAGCGACTTTCTGCGCAACCAGCGGGATTTCGAAGGCGCCAGGTGCGCGGATGATGGTGATGTCGCTTTCGCTCACGCCGTGGCGAACCAGGGCATCAACTGCACCGCTGACCAGGCTTTCAACGACGAAGCTGTTGAAACGGCCTACTACCAAAGCGTAGCGGCCTTTAGGGGCGATGAAGGTACCTTCGATGGTCTTCAGGGTCATTCGTTAGATCTCTTAAAGAGCCGGGACGCGTTTTCTACGCGTCCCTCAGTGATGTGTTAACCGCGAATCAAGGACTGGAAACAACCGGTCATTATTCGGAGGGCACGTATTCTACAACTTCCAGATCGAAACCGGATATCGCATTAAATTTCATTGGCGCACTCATCAGGCGCATTTTGCGTACGCCCAGGTCCCGAAGGATCTGCGAACCGGCACCAACGATGCTGTAGGTGGTCGGTTTTTTCGCCGGAACGTGCTCCGCGGTTTCGCGGATATGCGCCAGCAACACGTCGCCATCGAGCGGGTGGCCGAGCAACAGCACCACGCCACTGCCAGCCTCGGCAACCGCAGCCATCGCGGCGCGCAGGCTCCAGCGGCCAGGCTGTTTGACCATCAACAGGTCGCGCAGCGGGTCCATGTTGTGCACCCGAACCAGGGTCGGTTCTTCGGCGCACACGGTGCCCAGGGTCAGGGCCATGTGCACGTCGCCTTCCACGGAATCACGATAGGTCACCAGGTTGAATTGGCCCAGTTCGCTGTCCAGTGGCTGCTCGGCAATCCGCTGAACGGTACGCTCGTGGATCATCCGGTAGTGAATCAGGTCGGCGATGGTGCCGATCTTGATGTTGTGTTCGGCAGCAAACGCTTCCAGTTCCGCGCGGCGGGACATGGTGCCGTCGTCGTTCATCACTTCGCAGATCACGCCGCTTGGCTCGAAACCGGCCATGCGCGCCAGGTCGCACGCCGCTTCGGTGTGGCCGGCGCGAGCGAGGGTGCCGCCGGCCTGGGCCATCAGCGGGAAGATGTGGCCGGGGCTGACGATGTCTTCAGCCTTGGCGTCCTTCGCGGCAGCCGCTTGCACGGTACGCGCACGGTCGGCGGCGGAAATGCCGGTGGTCACGCCGGTGGCTGCTTCGATGGACACGGTGAACTTGGTGCCGAAGCCGGAACCGTTGCGCGGCGCCATCAGAGGCAGCTTCAGCAGTTCGCAACGCTCACGGCTCATCGGCATGCAGATCAGGCCACGGGCGTGCTTGGCCATGAAGTTGATGTGTTCAGGCTGGCAGCACTCGGCGGCCATGATCAGGTCGCCTTCATTCTCGCGGTCTTCGTCATCCATGAGGATGACCATCTTGCCTTGGCGGATGTCTTCAACCAGTTCTTCGATGCTATTGAGCGCCACAAGGCACCCCCCTTCTTTCAAAATTGAGTTTCAGGAATTGAGGTAGCCGTTCTCGGCCAGAAAGCTTTCAGTGATGTTACTGGACGTTGGCTCTGCGGCTTTATCGCCTAACAGCAGGCGCTCCAGATAACGGGCAAGCAAGTCGACTTCGAGGTTCACCCGGCGACCTGGCTGGTAAGACGCCATGATGGTTTCGCTCAGGGTGTGCGGAATGATCGTCAGCAAGAACTCGGCGCCATCGACCGCGTTCACGGTCAGGCTGGTGCCGTCGACGGTGATCGAGCCTTTATGGGCGATGTACTTGGCCAGCTCTTTGGGAGCGCGGATGCGGAACTCCACAGCGCGAGCATTCTCGGTACGGGCAACCACTTCACCCACGCCATCGACATGGCCGCTGACCAGATGCCCGCCGAGGCGAGTGGTCGGGGTCAGGGCTTTTTCCAGGTTCACCGGGCTGCCGCTTTTCAGATCATTCATGGCGGTGCAGTCGAGGGTTTCGCGACTGACGTCCGCCGCAAAGCCGTTGCCTGGCAACTCAACTGCGGTCAGGCACACGCCGTTGACTGCGATGCTGTCACCCAGTTTGACGTCGCTCAGGTCGAGCTTGCCGGTTTCTACGTGTACCCGCACATCTCCGCCTTTTGGGGTCAATGCACGAATACTGCCGATGGATTCGATGATGCCGGTAAACATGGAGTCCTCCTCGAGAACAGGGCCGTCGCGTGGCGCAGGCCCGGAATTATACGCTCGCCGCTGGCGAAGGAATGGCGATGACTCGCCAGTCATCGCCAACCGCGCGAATTTCGGTGATTTTGAGTTCAGGCGCATCCTTCATTTGCGCGAGCGGCCAATCCAGCAACGGGCGCGCAGATGAACCTAAAAACTTGCCTGCGATGAAAATCTGGAATTCGTCCACCAGCCCTTGCTGAGCAAAAGCCCCGGCCAGACGCGGCCCTGCTTCGACCAACACTTCGTTGACCCCGCGATTGGCCAGTTCAATCAGCAGTTTGCGCAGGTCGACCAAGCCATCCTCGCCCGCCACGATCAGGCATTCCGGACCGTTGGCGTATTGCTCCTCGATCGCCATGCACGTGGCGACCAATGCGGGCCCGGCCTTGAAGAACGGCGCGTCCAGCGGCACGCGCAGGCGGCCGTCAATCAGCACGCGAAGCGGCGGACGGCTCATGGCCAGGGCCGTTTGCTCAGGATCCAGGCCCAACTCATCGGCACGCACGGTGAGACGGGCGTTGTCTGCCAGCACCGTGTCGGCACCGGTCAGCACCACGCTGGCCTGGGCCCGCAAGCGTTGTACCGCCGAACGCGCCGCTGTACCTGTGATCCATTGGCTTTCGCCGCTTTCCATCGCTGTCCGGCCGTCGAGGCTCATGGCCAACTTGACCCGCACGAACGGCAAGCCGTGCTCCATGCGCTTGAGGAAACCTTCATTGAGCTTGCGCGCTTCGCCTTCCAGCACGCCGCTTTCGGTAGCTATGCCGGCCTGGGTCAGGCGCTGCATGCCACGACCGGCAACCGACGGATTCGGGTCTTGCATCGCCGCGACGACCCGAGCCACACCCGCATGTACCAGCGCATCGGCACAAGGCGGCGTACGTCCGTGGTGGCTGCAAGGTTCGAGGGTCACGTAAGCGGTGGCGCCTCGAGCCTTGTCGCCGGCGGCGCGCAGGGCGTGGACTTCGGCGTGGGGTTCGCCGGTGCGCACGTGCCAGCCTTCGCCGACAATCTGCCCGTCCCGCACGATCACGCAGCCAACCCGAGGGTTGGGGTGGGTCGTGTAATGACCTTTGCGCGCCAGTTCCAGCGCGCGGGCCATGTAATGGGCGTCGAGGATGGCTTGTTCGGAAGAGGTGGTCATTCTTTCACCGGCTCACGGGCCAGGCGATCGATCTCTTCGCGGAACTCGTTGAGGTCCTGGAAGCGCCGATACACGGAGGCGAAACGAATGTAGGCGACTTCGTCGAGTTTTTGCAGCTCGGCCATCACCAGTTCACCGACGACAAGGGATTTGACCTCTCGCTCACCGGTGGCGCGCAGTTTGTGTTTGATGTGCACCAACGACGATTCCAGGCGCTCGACACTCACCGGGCGCTTCTCCAGCGCACGCTGCATACCGGCGCGGAGTTTTTCTTCGTCGAACGGCTGGCGGCTGCCGTCGGTTTTGATCAGGCGCGGCAACACCAGTTCGGCCGTCTCGAACGTCGTGAAACGCTCGCCGCAGGCCAGGCATTCACGCCGGCGGCGTACCTGTTCGCCCTCGGCGACCAGACGCGAGTCGATGACCTTGGTGTCGTTGGCACCGCAGAAGGGACAGTGCATGGTGGCAGGCAACAAAAAAAGGGAGGGCCATGGTAGCGCATCCCCGTGGCAAGACAAGCCATAGGGTTTGCGGTATACAGACGGGCTATAAAGCTAGATCCATGGATTTCACCTTGCTGGAGCCGAAAATGTCCCTAAGACCGCTCGTTTTGCTCAGTCTTTTCAGCCTGCTGGTGGCCTGCAGCAGCGATGCGCCCAAGCCCCAGCCGCCGACGCCAGGCCCCGCACCACAACAGGCGCAGAAGAAAGCCAAGGAATCGGCCAACCTCGGCCCGCTGCCCGCGTATCAGCGTGAATTGAGCGGCACCCTGCAAGGCGTGCCGGCCGGTGCCGAAGTCGAACTGGCGCTGCTGGTGATCGATGACAAGGACCGTCCGCAACAATTGCTGGCCAGTTCCAGCCTGATCGGCACCAATCAGGTTCTGCCGTTTCACCTGCGCTTCAACCCGGAATCCTTTCCGGTCGGCGCCCGCGTTGAACTGCGTGGCCGCGCCAGCCAGTCCGGCCAGCTGATTTTGCACCTGCCGTCGCAAGTCATCAGCCAGCCAACGACGCAAGTACTGGGTCAGCTGCAATTTGTCAAAGCGCCATGATTGCACCGTTCGACCTGCAACAGGCGTTAGGGGAACTGCTCGGTGATGCGCAGCTGGTTGCCTGTGAATTACCCGATACCGACCTGAAGCTTTGGCTGATCGACGGCGACAACATGGACCGCGCGTTCAGCCCGGAAGAAACCCGGCGAATTCTCCATGAGCCGCCTTATTGGAGTTTTTGCTGGGCCAGTGGGCTGGCGGTCGCCCGTTATCTCGCCGAGTTCCCTGAGTGGGTCAAAGGCAAACGGGTGCTGGATTTCGGCGCTGGTTCCGGGGTGGCGGGGATCGCGGCAGTCAAGGCCGGAGCACTGGAAGTGGTGGCTTGTGACCTGGACCCGCTGGCGATTGCCGCGTGTCGGGCGAATGCCGAACTCAATTGTGTACACCTCAACTACTCGACGGATTTTTTCGCCGAAGCGGATCGGTTTGATCTGATTCTGGTGGCCGACGTGCTGTACGACCGGGCGAATCTGCCGTTGCTCGATGAATTCCTGAGTCGCGGCCAGGAAGCCCTGGTGGCCGATTCACGCGTGAGGGATTTTCGCCACCCGTTGTATCAACGCATCGAGATGCTGGAAGCGATGACCTTGCCGGATCTGGCCGAGCCCGAAGAGTTTCGGCATGTGAGCCTCTACCATGCGCGGCGCGGCTAAAAGCATCGCGAGCAAGCTCGCTCCCACAGGGGGTCTCGGTCGAACACAAAATTTGTTATCTACACAAAACCAGTGTGGGAGAGAGCTTGCTCGCGATAGCGTCCTGTCAGGCAACAAACCTCTCAATGGCTTCCCCGCTTCCGGCCGCCCCCCGCCAAGTCGTATAGT
>NZ_JBBWCB010000110.1:0-18053 GCF_039888995.1 Pseudomonas rossensis
CACATACAACGCGAACCCCACCTCCATGTGCGCCGCCGTTGATATACTCGCCGGCTTTTCCGGTCGCACCGTTCTGGTGCTCGGAGATATTGGCGAGTTGGGCGACTGGGCGGAGCAGGGGCACCGCGATGTGGGCGAGTACGCCCGTGGCAAGGTTTCCGCGCTTTACGCTGTCGGGCCAATGATGGCTCACGCCGTGAACGCTTTCGGCGAGCAGGCCTATCACTTCACCACTCAGGCTGAACTGATCAAGGCCCTCGGCGCCGAGCAAGACACAAACACCACCATTTTGATCAAGGGCTCGCGCAGCGCTGCGATGGAAAACATCGTCGCCGCTTTGTGCGGGACCAGCCTGGAGAAACATTAATGCTGCTGCTGCTAGCGGAGTATCTGCAACAGTTCTACAAAGGCTTCGCGGTCTTTCAGTACCTGACCCTGCGCGGGATTCTCGGTGTGCTGACCGCGTTGGTTTTGTCGCTGTGCTTTGGCCCGTGGATGATCCGCACTTTGCAGAACCGTCAGATCGGTCAATCCGTTCGTAACGACGGTCCACAATCGCACTTGTCCAAGTCGGGCACCCCGACCATGGGCGGCGCGCTGATTCTTTCGTCCATCGGCGTCAGCACGTTGCTTTGGGCTGACCTGTCCAACCGTTACGTGTGGACCGTGCTGCTGGTGACTTTGCTGTTCGGCGCGATCGGCTGGGTCGACGATTACCGCAAAGTGATCGAGAAGAACTCCCGTGGCTTGCCGAGCCGCTGGAAGTACTTCTGGCAATCGGTGTTCGGCCTGGGCGCGGCGATCTTCCTTTATATGACCGCAGCGACACCGGTGGAAACCACCCTGATCCTGCCGATGCTCAAGGACCACAGCATTCCGCTGGGCGTAGGTTTCATTGTCCTGACTTACTTCGTGATCGTCGGCTCGAGCAACGCGGTCAACCTGACCGACGGCCTCGACGGTCTGGCGATTATGCCCACCGTAATGGTCGGCGGCGGGTTGGGGATTTTCTGCTACCTGTCGGGTAACGTGAAATTCGCTGAATACCTGCTGATCCCGTATGTACCGGGCGCAGGCGAGTTGATCGTGTTCTGCGGTGCCTTGATCGGCGCGGGTCTCGGGTTCCTCTGGTTCAACACGTATCCGGCTCAGGTGTTCATGGGCGACGTCGGCGCACTGGCGCTGGGCGCGGCCCTGGGCACCATCGCGGTGATCGTCCGTCAGGAAATCGTCCTGTTCATCATGGGCGGCGTGTTCGTGATGGAGACCCTGTCAGTCGTCATCCAGGTGGCTTCCTTCAAACTCACCGGTCGCCGTGTATTCCGCATGGCACCGATTCACCACCACTTTGAACTCAAGGGCTGGCCCGAGCCGCGCGTGATCGTCCGTTTCTGGATCATCACCGTGATTCTCGTGCTGGTTGGCCTTGCCACCCTGAAGCTGAGGTAGAACGAGTGTCTCTGATCGCTTCTGACCACTTCCGCATCGTTGTCGGCCTCGGCAAGAGCGGCATGTCCCTGGTTCGCTTCCTGGCGAACCGGGGCACGTCGTTTGCTGTCGCCGACACGCGGGAAAATCCACCGGAACTGGCCACGCTCAAGCGTGACTATCCGCACGTGGAAGTGCGTTGTGGCGAGCTGGACGTCGAATTCCTGTGCCGCGCCGACGAGCTCTACGTGAGCCCCGGCCTGGCGCTGGCGACCCCGGCCCTGCAGGCTGCCGCCGCCCGTGGCGTGAAATTGTCCGGTGACATCGAGCTGTTCGCGCGTAACGCGAAGGCGCCGATCGTCGCCATCAGCGGTTCCAACGCAAAAAGCACCGTCACCACACTGGTCGGCGAGATGGCTGCGGCGGCCGGCAAGCGTGTCGCCGTCGGTGGCAATCTCGGTACGCCGGCGCTGGACCTGCTCAGCGACGACGTCGAGTTGTACGTGATGGAACTGTCGAGCTTCCAGCTCGAAACCACCGATCAGCTCAACGCCGAAGTGGCGACCGTGCTCAACGTCAGCGAAGACCACATGGACCGCTACAGCGGCCTGCCGGCCTATCACCTGGCCAAGCACCGGATCTTCCGGGGTGCCAAGCAGTTTGTGGTGAACCGTCAGGATGCCCTGAGCCGTCCGCTGATTGGTGAAGGTCAGCCATGCTGGACCTTCGGTTTGAGCAAACCTGATTTCAAGGCATTCGGTATCCGCGAAGAAGACGGCGAGAAGTACCTGGCCTTCGAATTCCAGAACCTGATGTCGGTGCGCGAGTTGAAAATTCGCGGCGCCCACAACCAGTCCAACGCCTTGGCGGCATTGGCCCTGGGCCACGCCGTCGGCCTGCCGTTCGACGCCATGCTGTCGAGCCTGCGCACCTTCGCCGGGCTTGAGCATCGCTGCCAGTGGGTCCGTGACCTGAATGGCGTGAGCTACTACAACGATTCCAAAGCCACCAACGTCGGTGCCGCACTGGCTGCCATCGAAGGTCTGGGCGCGGACATTGACGGCAAACTCGTGCTGATCGCCGGTGGCGACGGCAAGGGTGCCGAGTTCAAGGACTTGCGTGATCCGGTGGCGGTCAACTGCCGTGCCGTGGTGCTGATGGGCCGTGACTCCGAGCTGATCGCTCAGGCCATTGGCGATGCCGTGCCACTGATTCGCGTCAACTCGCTGATCGAAGCGGTCGAGCAATGCCGCGCCATCGCAGAGACGGGCGACGCCGTGTTGTTGTCGCCGGCTTGCGCCAGTTTCGACATGTTCAAGAATTACGAAGACCGTGGTCACCAGTTCGTCCGCGCCGTGGAGGATCTGGTATGAGCCTGATGAACATCATCAAGCCCTATCCGTCGCCGATCATCACCGGGCGCGGCATCGACCTCGACTTCCCGATGCTCGCCGGCTGCCTGGCATTGATCGGCCTCGGGCTGGTCATGATTGCATCGGCATCGACCGAAGTGGCTGCGGTGCAGTCGGGCAGTGCCCTGTATTACATGATTCGCCACCTTATCTACATCGTGCTGGGCCTGGGTGCCTGCATCGTCACCATGATGATTCCGATCGCCACCTGGCAACGCCTGGGCTGGCTGATGCTGATGGGTGCGTTCGGTTTGCTGGTGATGGTGATCATCCCGGGGATCGGCCGTGAAGTGAACGGTTCGATGCGCTGGATCGGCTTCAGTTTCTTCAACGTTCAGCCGTCGGAAATCGCCAAGGTATTTGTCGTTATTTACCTGGCCGGTTACCTGGTGCGTCGTCAGAAAGAAGTGCGTGAAAGCTGGATGGGCTTCTTCAAGCCGTTCATCGTTCTGCTGCCAATGGCGGGTCTGTTGCTGATGGAACCGGACTTCGGCGCCACCGTCGTGATGATGGGGGCTGCTGCGGCGATGCTGTTCCTTGGCGGGGTCGGGCTGTTCCGTTTTTCCTTGATGGTTGTCCTGGCGGTCGCGGCGGTGGTGTTGTTGATTCAAGTGCAGCCGTATCGAATGGCGCGCCTGACCAACTTTGCGGATCCGTGGGCCGACCAGTTCGGTGCTGGCTATCAGTTGTCTCAAGCATTGATTGCTTTTGGTCGCGGCGAATGGCTGGGCGTTGGCCTTGGCAATAGCGTGCAGAAACAGTTCTACCTGCCGGAAGCCCACACCGACTTCGTGTTCTCGGTCCTGGCTGAAGAACTGGGTGCCGTGGGTTCTTTGTGCACGGTAGCGCTGTTCGTCTTTGTCTGTATTCGTGGCATGTACATCGGTTATTGGGCGGAAAAGGCCAAGCAGTTTTTCGCCGCCTACATCGCGTACGGCTTGTCGTTCCTGTGGATTGGTCAGTTCCTGATCAACATCGGGGTGAACGTCGGTTTGTTGCCAACCAAAGGCCTGACCCTGCCGTTCCTCAGTTATGGAGGTAGTTCGTTGGTGATCTGCTGTGCCTGTCTCGGCTTGTTGCTGCGCATTGAATGGGAAAGTCGAACCCACTTGGGCAGCGAAGAGATGGAGTTCCATGAGAGCGACTTCGCCGAGGAGCCGACCCATGGGCGCTAACGTATTGATCATGGCGGGCGGCACCGGTGGCCACGTGTTCCCGGCGCTGGCGTGTGCTCGCGAATTCCAGGCCCGTGGTTACACCGTGCATTGGCTCGGGACACCGCGTGGCATCGAGAACGATCTGGTCCCGGTGGCCGGCATCGAACTGCATCGGATCAATGCCAGCGGATTGCGTGGCAAGGGCAAATTGTCCCTGCTCAAGGCGCCGTTCATGTTGCTCAAGTCGATCTGGCAGGCACGGGCGATCATTCGCCAACTGCGGCCGGTGTGTGTCGTCGGCTTTGGTGGTTATGTGACCGGTCCTGGTGGCGTTGCAGCCAAACTGGCCGGCGTGCCGGTGATCGTTCACGAGCAGAACGCCGTGGCCGGTACCGCCAATCGGTTGCTGGTGCCGTTGGCCGCTCGAGTCTGTGAAGCGTTCCCCGACACCTTTACCCTGTCGGGCAGCCGTCGGACCACCGGTAACCCGGTGCGCACCGAACTGTTCCTCGAAACACCGCGACAGGCTCTGGCCGGTCGCAAGGCGCGTTTGCTGATCCTGGGTGGAAGCCTGGGCGCAGAACCGTTGAACAAGTTGCTGCCTGAAGCCCTGTCGCAAGTCGCCCCCGACCTGCGCCCGGAAGTGTTTCATCAGGCCGGCAAAAACCACGATGAAGTGACTGCAGAGCGCTATCGCGCGGCTGGCGTCGAGGCGCAAGTGCAGCCTTTCATCAAAGACATGGCCCAAGCCTATGGCTGGGCCGACCTGGTGGTGTGCCGCGCAGGCGCGCTGACCATCAGTGAACTGGCCGCCGCCGGTCTGCCCTCGATGCTGGTGCCTTTGCCTCACGCGATCGACGATCACCAGACCCGCAACGCCGATTATTTGGCCCGTGAAGGCGCTGCCTTCCTGATGCCGCAAAGAACGACTGGCGCAGCGGATCTTGCCGCACGCCTGACAGAGGTCCTGATGCAACCACAACGACTGACCGACATGGCCACCGCGGCACGCCGCCTGGCCAAACCCGATGCAACCCGTAACGTGGTCGATACCTGCCTGGAGGTGGCCCATGGTTGAGAATCAGAAAGCCATGCCGCAACCGGAAATGCGCCGCATCCGTCGCATCCACTTCGTCGGAATCGGCGGCGTGGGCATGTGCGGCATTGCCGAAGTGTTGTTGAACCTGGGCTATGAAGTGTCCGGTTCCGACCTGAAAGCTTCGCCGGTGACCGAGCGTCTCGAGTCCTTCGGCGCCCAGATCTTTATCGGCCACCGCGCCGAGAACGCCGCGAACGCCGATGTGCTGGTCACCTCCAGTGCCGTGAACACGTCCAACCCGGAAGTCGCCACTGCCCTGGAACGCCGCATTCCGGTGGTGCCTCGCGCTGAAATGCTGGCTGAGCTGATGCGCTACCGCCACGGCATCGCCGTCGCCGGTACCCATGGCAAAACCACCACCACCAGCCTGATCGCTTCGGTGTTTGCCGCCGGTGGCCTGGACCCGACATTCGTGATCGGTGGCCGTCTGAATGCCGCGGGCACTAATGCTCAACTGGGCACCAGCCGTTACCTGATCGCTGAAGCTGACGAAAGCGACGCCAGCTTCCTGCACTTGCAGCCGCTGGTGGCCGTGGTCACCAACATCGACGCCGACCACATGGCGACCTACGACGGTGACTTCAACAAACTGAAGAAAACCTTCGTCGAGTTCCTCCACAACCTGCCGTTCTACGGTCTGGCGGTGGTGTGCCTGGACGATCCGGTGGTGCGTGAAATCCTGCCGCAGGTGAAACGTCCGACCGTCACTTATGGCTTCGGCGACGACTGCGACGTGCGCGCGATCAATGTGCGTCAGCAGGGCATGCAGACCTTCTTCACCGTGCTGCGTCCTGATCGCGATCCACTGGATGTCTCGGTGAACATGCCGGGCAACCACAACGTGTTGAACGCACTGGCAACCATCTGCATCGCCACCGATGAAGGTGTCAGCGATGAAGCCATCGTCCAGGGCCTGTCCGGGTTCCAGGGTGTCGGCCGACGCTTCCAGGTCTACGGCGAACTGCCGGTAGAAGGCGGCAACGTGATGCTGGTCGACGACTACGGTCATCACCCGACCGAAGTCGCCGCGGTCATCAAAGCCGTGCGCGGTGGCTGGCCGGAACGCCGTCTGGTGATGGTCTACCAGCCGCACCGTTACAGCCGCACCCGCGACCTGTACGACGATTTCGTCAATGTATTGGCCGACGCCAACGTCCTGCTGCTGATGGAAGTCTACCCGGCCGGTGAAGAACCGATCCCGGGCGCCGACAGCCGCAAGCTGTGCAACAGCATCCGTCAGCGCGGTCAGCTCGACCCGATTTACATCGAGCGCGGTGTTGACCTCGCGCCGTTGGTCAAGCCGCTGCTGCGTGCTGGCGACATCCTGCTGTGCCAGGGCGCCGGTGACATCGGTGGTCTTGCACCGAAACTGTTGAAAAGTCCGTTGTTCGCAGGCGCCGTTGCTGCGCCGAGTGTGGGGAAGTTGAAATGACTGCTGCTTACGCCAACCTCGTCTCCACTATTGCGCCGAAAGATTTCGGCCGCGTCGCCGTGTTGTTCGGCGGCAAGAGTGCCGAGCGTGAGGTGTCCCTGAAGTCGGGTAACGCGGTTCTCGACGCGCTGCTAAGCGCTGGTGTGGACGCGTTTGGTCTCGACGTGGGCGATGACCTTTTGCAGCGTCTGCTGAACGAAAAAATCGATCGCGCCTTCATCATTCTCCACGGTCGTGGCGGTGAAGACGGCAGCATGCAGGGTCTGCTGGAATGCCTGGGAATTCCGTACACAGGCAGCGGCATTCTGGCCTCGGCACTGGCCATGGACAAGCTGCGCACCAAACAGGTCTGGCACAGCCTCGGTATTCCGACGCCACGCCATGCCGTGCTGAGCTCCGAGGCCGATTGTATTTCGGCGGCGACGGAACTGGGCTTCCCTTTGATCGTCAAACCGGCCCATGAAGGTTCAAGTATCGGGATGGCCAAAGTGACCTCCGCGTCGGAGTTGATCGACGCGTGGAAAGCGGCCAGTACCTACGATTCGCAAGTGTTGGTCGAGCAATGGATTCAAGGTCCGGAGTTCACCATCGCCACCCTGCGTGACCAGGTGTTGCCACCGATCGCCCTGGGCACGACGCACAGTTTCTACGACTACGACGCCAAGTACGTGGCTTCCGATACCCAGTACCGGATTCCGTGTGGCCTGGACAGCAGCAAAGAAAAAGAACTGATGGACCTCACGGCGAAAGCCTGTGAGGCGCTGGGTATCGCCGGTTGGGGCAGGGCTGACGTGATGCAGGACGCCGACGGGCAGTTCTGGTTCCTGGAAGTCAATACCGCACCGGGCATGACCGATCACAGTCTGGTGCCGATGGCGGCTCGTGCTGCCGGTCTGGATTTCCAGCAACTGGTTCTGGCGATTCTGGCCGCAAGCATTGAGCCGCGAGGTTAAGAGCATGCAAGGCGCACAGCTGAGACATCAGCCCCCCGCACCGACCGGCCGCAAGCCGGTACCCCGGGGTGCCAGCCGAATGGTGGCCAAAGAGCCGATGTCTGCGCGCCTGCCGAAAGCCAATTTTGGTTTTCTGAAATCCTTGTTCTGGCCGGTGCTGTTGGTCGCACTGGGTTTCGGCACTTACGAAGGCGCGCAGCGTTTGTTGCCGTACGCCGACCGGCCGATCACCAAGATCAACGTGCAGGGCGACTTGAGTTACATCAGCCAGCAAGCGGTGCAGCAGCGGATCGCCCCGTACGTGGCGTCGAGCTTCTTCACCATCGATCTTGCGAGCATGCGTACCGAGCTTGAAACGATGCCATGGATTGCCCACGCCGAAGTGCGTCGGGTGTGGCCGGATCAAGTGGTGATCCGCCTGGAAGAACAACTGCCGGTGGCCCGTTGGGGCGATGAAGCGCTGTTGAACAACCAGGGTCAGGCGTTCACCCCGCGTGAGCTGGCGAATTACGAACACTTGCCACAGCTGTTCGGCCCACAACGGGCCCAACAGCAAGTGATGCAGCAATACCAGGTGCTGAGCCAGATGCTCAGGCCGTTGGGCTTCTCGATTGCGCGCCTGGAGTTGCGTGATCGAGGCAGCTGGTTCCTGACCACCGGCGCCGGCAGCGCGGGCCCGGGAATCGAACTGTTGCTGGGACGCGGCAACCTGCTGGAAAAGATGCGCCGCTTCATTGCCATCTATGACAAGACGCTTAAAGAACAGATTACGAACATTGCGCGCATCGATCTGCGCTACGCCAACGGCCTCGCTGTTGGCTGGCGGGAACCTGTAGCGCCCACGACAGCCCAACCCGCTGTCGCGAAGAATTAAGAAGAGGCAGGACCCATGGCAAACGTGCAAAGCGGCAAAATGATCGTCGGTCTCGATATCGGCACCTCCAAAGTGGTGGCGCTGGTCGGCGAGGTCTCGGACGACGGCACGCTGGAAATCGTCGGGATCGGTACCCATCCCTCCCGTGGCCTGAAGAAAGGCGTGGTGGTGAACATCGAGTCCACCGTGCAATCGATCCAGCGCGCGATCGAAGAGGCGCAGCTGATGGCTGGTTGCCGCATTCACTCGGCGTTCGTCGGCGTGGCTGGCAATCATATCCGCAGCCTGAACTCTCACGGCATCGTGGCGATTCGTGATCGCGAAGTCAGCTCCGCCGACCTCGAGCGCGTTCTCGACGCCGCCCAGGCTGTAGCGATCCCGGCTGACCAGCGCGTGCTGCACACCCTGCCGCAGGATTACGTGATCGATAACCAGGAAGGCGTTCGTGAGCCTCTGGGCATGTCGGGCGTACGTCTGGAAGCCAAGGTTCACGTGGTCACCTGCGCCGTCAACGCCGCACAGAACATTGAAAAATGCGTGCGTCGCTGCGGCCTGGAAATCGACGACATCATTCTCGAGCAACTGGCTTCGGCCTACTCGGTCCTGACCGACGACGAGAAAGAGCTGGGCGTGTGCCTGGTGGACATCGGTGGCGGCACCACCGACATCGCGATCTTCACCGAAGGCGCGATCCGTCACACCGCGGTGATCCCGATTGCGGGCGACCAGGTAACCAACGACATCGCCATGGCGTTGCGCACCCCGACCCAGTACGCCGAAGAAATCAAGATTCGCTACGCCTGCGCCCTGGCCAAACTGGCCGGTGCCGGTGAAACCATCAAGGTCCCAAGCGTTGGCGACCGTCCACCACGCGAGCTGTCCCGCCAGGCCCTGGCCGAAGTGGTCGAGCCGCGTTACGACGAGCTGTTCACGCTGATCCAGGCCGAACTGCGTCGCAGTGGCTACGAAGACCTGATCCCGGCCGGCATCGTGCTGACCGGTGGTACGTCGAAGATGGAAGGCGCGGTCGAATTGGCCGAAGAAATCTTCCACATGCCGGTCCGCCTGGGCGTGCCGCATGGCGTCAAGGGCCTGGACGACGTGGTCCGCAACCCGATTTATTCCACCGGCGTTGGCCTGTTGATGTACGGCCTGCAGAAGCAGTCCGACGGGATTTCGTTCTCGGGCATCAGCAGCCGCGACAGCTACAGCAACGAAGAACCGAAAGTCGCCTTGCTCGATCGCTTCAAGAGCTGGGTACAAGGCAACTTCTAAAGATTTACCGCAGCACCGCAGCACCGCAGCAAAAAGCAGTAGGCGAAAAAACTAGAGAATGTAAGGAGAGGGAAAATGTTCGAACTCGTAGACAACATCCCCGCAAGCCCGGTTATTAAAGTTATCGGTGTTGGCGGAGGCGGCGGCAACGCCGTCAACCACATGGTCAAGAGCAACATTGAAGGCGTTGAATTCATCTGCGCCAACACTGATGCCCAAGCGCTGAAAAGCATCGGCGCGCGGACCATCCTGCAACTGGGCACCGGCGTGACCAAAGGTCTCGGCGCTGGCGCCAACCCTGAAGTAGGTCGTCAGGCCGCTCTCGAAGATCGTGAGCGCATTGCCGAAGTCCTGCAGGGCACCAATATGGTGTTCATCACCACTGGCATGGGCGGTGGTACCGGTACCGGTGCTGCGCCGATCATCGCTGAAGTGGCCAAGGAAATGGGGATTCTCACCGTTGCGGTGGTGACTCGTCCGTTCCCGTTCGAAGGCCGCAAGCGCATGCAGATCGCCGATGAAGGCATCCGTCTGCTGTCTGAAAGCGTCGACTCGTTGATCACCATTCCCAACGAGAAGCTGCTGACCATCCTTGGCAAGGACGCAAGCCTGCTGTCCGCATTCGCCAAGGCCGACGATGTACTGGCCGGTGCCGTTCGCGGTATCTCCGACATCATCAAGCGTCCGGGCATGATCAACGTCGACTTTGCCGACGTACGGACCGTGATGAGCGAAATGGGCATGGCGATGATGGGCACTGGCTGCGCCAGCGGTCCGAACCGTGCACGTGAGGCCACCGAAGCGGCCATTCGCAACCCGTTGCTGGAAGACGTGAACCTGCAAGGTGCACGCGGCATCCTGGTGAACATCACCGCCGGTCCTGACCTGTCCCTGGGTGAGTACTCCGACGTGGGCAGCATCATCGAAGCCTTTGCTTCCGAACACGCAATGGTCAAGGTCGGTACCGTTATCGATCCGGACATGCGCGACGAGCTGCACGTGACCGTGGTTGCCACAGGTCTGGGCGCGAAAATCGAGAAGCCTGTGAAGGTCATCGACAACACCATGCACACGTCCGTGGCATCGCAGCCGCAACAGCAAGCGCCTTCGCGTCAGGAAGCGCCTGCGGTAAACTACCGTGACCTGGACCGTCCGACCGTCATGCGCAACCAGGCTCAGGCCGGTGCTGCGACTGCCGCGAAGATGAATCCGCAAGAT
Source organism: Pseudomonas rossensis (assembly GCF_039888995.1). Classification (NCBI taxonomy): domain Bacteria; kingdom Pseudomonadati; phylum Pseudomonadota; class Gammaproteobacteria; order Pseudomonadales; family Pseudomonadaceae; genus Pseudomonas; species Pseudomonas rossensis. The sequence continues at coordinate 10,849 of NZ_JBBWCB010000110.1, forward strand.
GATCTGGACTACCTGGACATCCCGGCTTTCCTGCGTCGTCAGGCCGATTAATGGAATGTATCAGGGCTATGAAGGTGATTGGTGTTCAGCAAAGGTCTGGTCTGCTATCATCGCCAGCCTTTGTTGATACCAGTTCGCAATTTGCGCTGAAGCGGCCCAAGCCATGATTAAACAACGCACACTGAAAAATATTATCCGTGCTACAGGTGTAGGCCTGCACTCCGGGGAGAAGGTATACCTGACCCTCAAGCCCGCACCTATCGACACCGGCATTGTGTTTGTTCGTGCCGATCTCGACCCTGTGGTGCAGATTCCTGCCCGCGCGGAAAACGTTGGTGAAACCACGATGTCGACCACATTGGTCAGTGGTGACACCAAAGTGGATACGGTGGAGCACTTGCTCTCGGCCATGGCTGGCCTGGGCATCGATAACGCCTACGTCGAGCTCTCCGCGTCTGAAGTTCCGATCATGGATGGTAGCGCTGGACCTTTCGTATTCCTGATCCAATCGGCCGGCCTGGAAGAACAGGACGCCGCCAAGAAGTTCATCCGGATCCTGCGGGAAGTGACAGTGGAAGACGGCGACAAGCGCGCTACTTTCGTCCCTTTCGAAGGTTTCAAAGTGAGCTTCGAGATCGATTTCGATCACCCGGTTTTCCGTGACCGTACACAAAGTGCAAGCGTGGATTTTTCCAGCACTTCGTTTGTAAAAGAAGTCAGCCGCGCCCGTACCTTTGGTTTCATGAGTGATATCGAGTACCTGCGCAAGCACAACCTCGCACTCGGCGGCAGCGTTGAAAACGCTATTGTGGTCGACGCGGATGGTGTACTGAACGAAGACGGCCTTCGCTATGAAGACGAATTCGTGAAGCACAAGATCCTCGATGCAATTGGTGACCTCTACCTGCTGGGCAATAGCCTGATTGGTGAGTTCAAGGGCTTCAAGTCCGGACATGCATTGAACAACCAGCTGCTGCGCAAGTTGATTGAGCAGACAGATGCTTGGGAAGTCGTGACTTTCGATGACGCCAGCACTGCACCGATTTCTTACATGCGCCCTGTTGCGGCCGTGTAAGTAAAAAACCTCTCTAGTTTTTAAAGGCTACCTTCGGGTGGCCTTTTTTTATGCCTGCGGGGAAAGGCCTCAATCCGCAGCGACAACCCGATTACGCCCACTTTCCTTGGCCTGATACAGCGCCTTGTCCGCTGCAAACAATAGCTGTTCCAGACTGATCTCGGCGGAGGTGGTCCAGGTACTGATACCGATACTGACAGTAATCGGCGACTCGGCACCTGGCACCAGCGGCAATTGCTCCACTGTCGCTCGGATGTGTTCGGCAATCTGTTGCGCACCCTGGCTGTCGGTTTCCGCGAGAATCACCGAAAACTCTTCGCCGCCGTAACGGGCGACCAGATCCGCTGGTCGCCTCACATTGGCGGAGATCACCTTGGCCACCGAGCGCAAGGCATCATCGCCACCCTGATGCCCATGTCGATCGTTGAAGGCCTTGAAGTGGTCGGCATCAATCATCAGCAGCGATAACGGCTGACCGGAACGTTGAGCGCGGAACCACTCATGACGCAGGACCTGATCCAGCGTTCGGCGGTTGGCCAGGCCGGTCAAGGCATCGGTGGCCGCCAGTTGCGCCAGTTCCTGTTCGGCGTTGTGGCGCAGGCGCAGTTCCCGGCTGAGCAGCCAAGTCAGCCAGAGCAAGATGATGCACAGCGCAATAGTCGCAACGCTAACCACCACCGTCGTGCGCTTCCACGAGGCAAACACTTCATCACTGGACAGTGCAACGATGACGATCAACGGCAAGTTGCCCACCTTGGAGAACGTGTACAGGCGTTCGTCCTTGTAGCGGCTTGAAACACTGGTGAAGCTGCCGTTGCCTTCTTTGACGATGCGCTGAAAGTTGGGACGGTCGCTGAAGTCCTTGCCAATCAGCTCTTCGGCCAGGCGGGGTTCCTGAGCCAGAAGAATCCCGTCCGAGCTGATCAGGTTGACCGAGCTGTCACGACCGATGCTCAAGCTGTTGAACAGCTGATCGAAATAACTCAAGCGCATGGCTGCTTCGGCCACGCCAAGAAATTCGCCCTGTGAGCCGCTGACCCGGCGACTGAAGCTGATTCGCCATTCATGTTCAGCCTGTCTGGAACGGAAGGGACGGCTGATGAGCATGCTCGGGTCGCGATTGTTCACGTGCGACTGAAAGTATTCGCGGTCAGCAAAATTGCCCTTTCTGGGCTCTACCGAGGCCGAGTCGGCGATCACGTCGCCCTTGTTGTCCAGCAACAAAATGTCGCCCTTGTACGGCGCGGCAGTGGCACGGTCAAACAAGGCCAGATGCCGGATAGCCGGGGAAACGCTCTTGAGGTCTTCACGCTGCGAGGCAGCGATCAAGCCGAGCAAGGACAGGTCATAGAGTTCGACATTGCGCAGCACGTCGGCGTCGATCAATTGCACGATATTGGTTGCTGCACGAGTGGCAGACTGTTCAGCATTGGCGCGTTCGCGAATGAGCAGGAATGCCACGATGCTCAATATCGCAATCACCAGCAGCAAACTGCCGAGAACCAGAAGCCGCTCCGATCGCGTCGACCGGATCGGATGGTGAGATGTTGCACTGCTCACACTCATGGTTCTGACTTCTGCTAATGAGGCGTTATGAAAGTGTTTTGCAAGACTCAGGCAGAATCCCAGAAACCGTTTGCGTTCGGAGCGCCTGTATAAATGCCGGATAAAAAAAAGGCCAGCAAAACATGCTGGCCTTTTACTTATTGAAGCTTAGAAGACATTGAGCGGGTAGTCGACGATCACCCGGTATTCATCGGTGTCCTGATCCAGCGCGCCGTAGCCGTTGCCTCCACGGTTGGTCGCCCATTGCAGGCGCAGCGCCAGGTTTTTGGCCTTGCCGCCCTGAACCACATACTTGAGATCGATGTCGCGTTCCCAGTGCCTGGCGTTTTTGCCGTCAGCGCTGTACCACGAGGCATAACCGGGGCTGTCCGGATCGACCTTGGTCAGGTCCAGTTCACCTCGGGAGTAAGACACCGCCGAGGTCAGGCCGGGAAGGCCGAGCCCGACAAAGTCGTAGGCGTACTTGAGTTTCCATGAGCGTTCGTTCGGGCCGTTGAAGTCCGAATACTGCTGGGAATTGTCGAGGTAGACGCTGTCGCCCTGGCTGATGTAGTCGAACGGCGTGTTGCCGTTGACCCGCTGATAGGCCGCGGTAACGCTGTGATTGCCCACGCCGACGGTGAAATGCAGGCTGTAGGTGTTGTTGTCGATGTGGCCCAGCAGCGCATCGCCGGTGTCTTGCGTGTGATAGGCATGCAGACCCGGGTTGAGGCTGACCAGATCGTTCAAAGCGTAGGTGTAGTCCAGATCGTAGTAATACTGGTTCCAGATGTCCTTGAGCTCGGAAGCATAGAGACTACTGGTCAGCCCCGGTAGACCGCTCCAGGCGACACCGGCCCAGTTCAGGTGCCGGCTTTCGTCACCGTCGGCCAGGCTGCCGTAGGACGTGCCGATTCGGGTGTGTCCGCTCTGGTTGTAAGGCTTGGTGAAACTCGCCTGGCCACCTTCAATCATCCAGCCGTCGAAACTGTGGTTGGTCAGGCTCACGCCACGAAAGGTCTGGGGCAGCATTCGGGTTTCGCCGCCGGCGATCACCGGGTTGGTGAGGAACAAATCACCGGCCTTCAGTTCGGTATCGAAGGCACGCATTTTCAGCGTGCCGCCCGCCGTCGAGAACGAACCTGGCGCTTTGCCGTTGCCATCGCTGACCGGCAGGATGCTCGAATTATCAGTGCCGCCACCGCCGTCGAGCTTGAGCCCGAGCATGGCGTGGGCATCAACGCCGAAACCGACGGTGCCTTGGGTGTAGCCCGATTCGAAGAGGCCTAGGAAACCCTGGCCCCATTCAATGTTGTCGTCCGTCTGCTGAAGGCGGTTGCGGTTCATGTAGTAGTTACGGGCGTTGAGGTTGAGGCTCGATCCTTCGACGAAACCTTCGGCGTTTGAGTCGTCTGCGGCGTGAGCAGCAGGCGCCACCGTTGCAACGATTGCAATGAATAACGGGCTGAATCTGAGAGGGAAACGCACTAGCGGTAAAGCTCCTTGGATGAACTAAGAGCCTCATTGTTTTGAGGCTCAGGATGTTTCTTGTTAGAGAAGACGAACTAAAACTGTTTAAAACCACAACGAAAAAAAGCCGCTGATAGCAGCGGCTTTGAAGACAACTTTTCAAAGGGAAGAGCCGATGAAAAGTGTCGAGGGAAACAGAGCGATACTTAACAATCAGCTGTCTTTCTCAACCCGTGGCTGGGCTTGAGTGGTGGACGCTTGAGGGGGTTGCGCAGCTTCTTGAGCCTTGGCCGTCATTTCGCTCTGATTCTGTTTGAATGCAGCAGCGCGTGCGGAATTCTGCGCGACGAACGTCTGCGACTCTTCCGCGATGGCGAACGGAGACAGAAACAAAGAGGACAAAACGAAAGCGCTGGCAATACCCATAGTGTTGGACATCTTTAAAACCTTCTTGCTTGGCAAGTGCTGTTTGGTGCGGCAAAGATAAGGGGGTTTTGAGAGGGGAAAAAGAGCGGATTCATGAAAGGACTGTTGCGCTTAAGGCAACAGTTGGCAGGTCGACGCCCGAGCCGAACGCAGGCTTCGCCAGCTGCTACAGGACCGGGTGCAGTCCGGGCATCGCGTTGGGGTTAAACGGGGAGATGGATGCCGAACGTATTCATCCCATGATCACTGCGCACAAACACATCCCCCCCATGCATCAACGCAATTGCCTTGACGATCGCCAACCCCAAGCCATGGTTATTCCCACTGTTGCTGCGCGACGCATCGACCCGATAAAAACGCTCAAACAACCGCGGTAAATGCTCGCTGGCAATCGGCAATCCAGGGTTCGCAACCCCGATGCTCACCTGATGCTCCTCAACCTCGATCCGCACCTCAATCACCTGGCCAGGTTCGGTGTGTTGCACCGCATTGCTTAGCAGATTAATCAACGCCCGGCGCAGATGAGCGATCTCGATCCGCACCTGGGCATCACCACTGACCTGCACCTGAACCTGCGCGTCTTCAAGGATGAAATCCAGATACTCCAGGGTCGTGGCGACTTCATCGGCCAGCGAGGTGGAGGTCAGTTTGGTGGCTTTGCTGCCTTGGTCTGCGCTGGCGAGGAACAGCATGTCATTGATGATCGAGCGCAGTCGCTCAAGCTCTTCAAGGTTCGATTGCAGCACTTCAAAATAGTGTTCGGCGGATCGCCCGCGTGTCAGCGCAACTTGGGTCTGGCCGATCAGGTTGGTCAGGGGCGAGCGCAGTTCATGGGCCACGTCCGCGTTGAACGACTCAAGGCGCGAGTAAGCCTGTTCGACCCGCTCCAGTGTCGAGTTGAACGAATTGACGAACTGATTCAGTTCCGGCGGTAGCGGCGACAATTGCAGGCGACCGGACAACAACGGCGGTGCCAGTCGCTGGGCTTCCTGGGACAACTTGATCAGCGGCTTGAGGCCGATCCGCGCCACCCAATAGCCGAGGGCCGATGCCAGCAACACGCCGATGATCGCCAGGCTGATCAGGGCAATCAGCAAATGGTGCTGAGTCTGCAAAAACGTCTCGGTGTCGATGCCGATCATGAAGCGCAACGGTGGGCGTTGATCCTTGGCCGGGAACTGACTGACCAGCACTTTCAGCGGATAAGGCTGATCCGGAAGATTCAAGTCGCGCATGCCCAGCGGCCCTTCGGCAAAGGCGCGGATCTGCGGCGTCAGGTTGCCGTACTCGTAGTGCGGATCACCGCTGATGATCCAGAAGCTGATGCGTTTGTCTTCTTCGCCGAGCAGCTTGAGCTTGTTGTTGATCTTCACCCAATGCTCGGGTGTGCCGTAACGCCCGACCGTGGATTCAAGCACGCTGTAGCGCGCGTCCAGTTCAGCCTCGGGCAACAAACCCAGACCTTTATCGACCTGCTGATACAGTGCCCAGCCGATCAACAGAAACACCAAAAGCGCCACCAGCGTGAACATCCCACTGAGGCGCAGTGCTATGGAATTACTGGACACCACGGCTCTCCAGCACATAACCCATGCCGCGAATTGTGTGCAGCAGTTTCTCTTCGAACGGCCCGTCGAGCTTGGCGCGCAAGCGTTTGATCGCGACTTCGACGACGTTGGCATCGCTGTCGAAATTGATGTCCCAGACCATTTCGGCGATGGCGGTTTTCGACAGAATTTCACCCTGACGGCGGGCCAGTACGCTCAGCAGCGAGAACTCCTTGGCGGTCAGGTCCAGACGCGTGCCGGCGCGGGTAGCTTTGCGGCTGATCAAATCTATCCACAGGTCGGCGATGCTCACCTGCACCGGTTCATGGCCACCGCTGCGGCGGGTCAGCGCTTGCAGGCGCGCCACCAGTTCGAGGAAGGAAAACGGTTTGCCAAGGTAATCGTCGGCACCGTCGCGCAGGCCTTTGATCCGGTCTTCCACACGCTCGCGGGCGGTGAGCATGATCACCGGGGTTTGCTTGCGCGCACGCAGGGCGCGCAGTACGCCGAAGCCGTCGAGGCCCGGCAGCATGACGTCGAGGACGATCACCGCGTAGTCGCTTTCCAGCGCCAGGTGCAGGCCTTCAATGCCATCGCGCGCCAGGTCCACGGTGTAACCCTGTTCCGTCAGGCCGCGGTGCAGATAATCCGCGGTTTTTTCTTCGTCTTCGATAATCAGAACGCGCATGACCCCGCCTCAGTCTATGGTCGCCAGCGCCAGCGCCAGCGCCGGCGTCGGAGCTGGTTTTGGCCGATGGAACAGCCGTTCAAGCCACAAGTATATGACCGGAGTGGTGAACAGCGTCAGCGCCTGGCTCACCAGCAAGCCGCCGACCACCGCGATGCCCAATGGCTGGCGCAGTTCGGCGCCGGTGCCGTAGCCGAGCATCAGCGGCAACGCGCCGAGCAGGGCGGCGAGGGTGGTCATGATGATTGGCCGGAAGCGGGTGATACAGGCCTGGTAGATCGCTTCTTCCGGCGGCAACCCGCCCTTGCGGTGCGCTTCGAGGGCGAAGTCGATCATCAGGATGCCGTTCTTCTTCACGATCCCGATCAGCAGCACCAGCCCGATCAGCGCCATGATCGAAAAGTCCTGGCCGCAAATCCACAGCATGATCACCGCGCCGAGTCCTGCCGACGGC